>JAEDGE010000252.1 GCA_016297675.1 Oscillospiraceae bacterium | reverse complement strand
TTTCACCCGGTCTGCGCTCTAATAAATCATCAATCGTGGTGACTTTCTCTGGCGCTACCAAAGGCGGTGTATAAGTCTTTGTTTCGTACCCGGTATTAGGTACAATCTTTCCACCTACTAAACGGCTGACAAATGGTGCAACCTTGCGGCTTCCTTTCTTGAAATCAACATCAACATTTTTTGTCACAAATGTTTCTTCGTTTCTGAAAAATGTACTTCTGAAAAATGTACGCACGGGCGGCATTTTCTGAACTACTCTGCCCATGGTGCGTGGTTCGTAAATAGATACTTCGTTTGCCATGATGTGTTGTCCTCCTTACTTCAAAAAGATTGAGATTTTACGGCAAGCCGCTTTGACTTCCGCAATGGTAATGCCAGCAGGTACGTTGATTGCGTCTGCGAAAAACTCACCCGTCATATAATATACAACTGGTTCCTCTTTCCCTGCGGCTGCTGCTGCAATTCCAATTACTGCGTCTTTTGTTTCTGCTGCAATCGGAACAATTTTGCCGTCGCTGCCTGTGGTTACTGGTGTATATTCTGCAATGACAGCGCCAGCGGTTCCCGTTTCTGGAACGGTTGGAAATTCACCTGCAAAAAAATTCTTCGGTGTAGTGCTTCTTGTTTCTACTGCATATTCACTCATTTTCGCTTACCTCCTTATTTTGTTTCTGGAAACAGCTTGTCAATGGCTGCATTGAATACGTCTTTTCCGTCGTCGCCTGCTGCCCCTGCTGCTGCCCCGGTCACTCCGTTTGCGCCGGAAGTGTCGGCGTCTGCTGCACGGTCTGCAATATAGCTGCCACCCGCTTTGTTCTGCTCTGCAATGATTTTCACTGCCATTTCCTGCGCAGAAATAGGGTTGTCAAACTTTGCGTCCTTTGCGATTGCAGCATAGTTTCCGTTTGCCAAGTCTTCAATGCCTTTAATTCTGGCACGCTCTGTGGCTGCTGCTTCGTTCTGGATTGTCGCTACTAAATCCGGGTATGCGGCTTTTAGTGCGTCAACCGTTGTGATTGTGTTTGTTGGTTCTGCCATTTCTGGTTCCTCCTTTTCTTTTTGTGGCTTGTTAATAGGGTTTGTTGCACTATTTATTAAACTACCCGGATTATGCGGGCTATTTAATAACTGTTTTGGTAATGTTTTGAACATTGAAACATCAATGGGCACTGAATTGACCACGATTTTTGAAGCATTTTCAACAACCGTGCTGCTTTCTTCAAACATCAATTCATCACAAAAGCCGTTTTCAACGGCTGTTTCTCCCGTCCACCATGTTTCTTCTGACATAAGCTGTTCAATGTCTTCTGGCTTTCTGCAAGTCTTCATTGCGTATGTATTGACAATGCTTTGCTTAATCACTTTCAGTTCATCAGCCATTTTCAGAAAGTCTTCTGCTTTGAAAGTATCGTATACCGTCATTGCTGGGTCATGTATCATAAAAACGCCGTTTCTTGCAATCTTGATACTGTCGCCAGCCATGGCAATGATTGTGGCTGCGGAAGCTGCCCAGCCGTCAATTTTTACTGTGATTTTAGCTGAACAATCTTTTAATCTTGTGAATATCGCATTTGCTGCGAATACATCACCGCCACCGCTGTTGATACGCACAATAATTTCTGGCACTTCCCCAATGGCTGCCAGTTCTGCGTTGAACTGCTGCGGTGTCACTCTGTCTTCCCACCACGACTGCTGGCTACTGATAGCGCCATACAAAAGCAATTCTGGCGGCTTCTCTCCCGCTGCCGGGATAAAGTTCCAGAATTTATTTGTTGTCACTCCGTATGGATTGCCCGGCGTCCTGCTGCCCGGCTGCTGGTTCATTCCCTGCCCCTGCTGCATTGTCTGGGGCTGCTGTGTTTGCTGGTTGTTCTGGTTTGCTACTGTTGGCAATTTTCTTCACCTCTTTTAACTCATTTTCTTCATGTTTTAGTTGCTCAATATTGCTGTAAAAATCACTACCCGTCATTTGCATTGTTTCATCACTTCTGGTGCTGAACCCGTTTTGCACTCTCTTTTCTGCGGCTGTGACTTCTTTTACCGGGTCAAGCATACCCCTTGCAGGTCCGTTCCATTTTGCGGTGCAATATGCTTTTCTGATTGCTGGGTCTGCAAAGAAGCCGGGCGCATTGATACGCCTTTTTGCTACGGCTTCCGTCAACCATTCTTCATATATTGGCTGGCAGAAGTCAGTTGCTAACCAGTCCCGGTACATATTAAACATTTTCCACGCTTCTTCCAGTGCGCCTTTGCTGGCTGAATAACTGGCGTTAAAGCGTTTCATAA
>JAEDGE010000251.1 GCA_016297675.1 Oscillospiraceae bacterium | reverse complement strand
AAAACAGCAGCCCCTGCCGCAAAAATATTTTCCAGAGAAACCATAATCAGCAGCAGAGGAACCGTAACTCCAACCGCAGTTAATGCAATATCAGAATCCAGCATTCCAATATAGGCAGTATCCACTATATTGTAAACAGCTTTTGCTAACAAAGCCAATGTCGCTGGAACTGCTAGCTTTACAATTGCTTTTTCTGGAACTGTGTTTTCCAAAACAGAAGGTGTTTTTTCCATATTTTTATTCTCCTCTTTTGACTACGCCGTAAAGCAAGATATTTAATGCTTTGCGACAATTTACTTCATGTGTTTCAAATTCCTGTACTGACAAATCACTAAACTGATATTTTGCATTCATAAAGTCCTGAAATTGTCGGAATGTTTCAATCACGTCTTGTTTTGTGAATTGTGGACACAAAGAAATTTGTTCCAATAAGTATTCTAATATTTGTGTGTTCCATGTATCAAATACTTGTCTGCGTTTTTGTATTTCTGCCCGTAAATGAGCCGGAGGAGTAATAACCGCTTCACAAAATATCCGTTGATATACCGGATTTTCTCTAAAAAAATTGCTCCTAGCTGTGAAATACTCCGTTAGCTGGTTTTGAATTTCGCCAGGCTTTAACTGCACGGTTTCTTTCAAATAGTTTGTAAGCAATGTAAAACATTCTTCTACGCAGGCTAAAAACAGATCATCCTTGGCGTTGAAATAATGATAGATAATACCTTTGGAAATATTTTGAACTGCGCAAATTGCATTTACAGAGCTTGCCCCATAGCCCTGTTTCGAAAATTCAGTTAAAGCGCTATCCATAATACGCCGTCTGGTTTGCTGATTTTTTTCTTCTCGCTTCATTATCTTCACCTTAACAAACAATATTGACCGTTTGGTCTATTTGCATTATATATCTTTTAGACCGCACGGTCAATATTATTCCTGTAAATCTTCAGAGTTCCTGTTCCCGTCTCTTTACTGATTTTTGCTGCTGACCAATCCTGCGCAACGCTCCAATTCCGGCTTCAAGGCGTTCAGATTTTCGGTTAATTTGTGTTTTCCCAAGCCGGCATACCGAAGCTGATAACGGAGCTGATAACGGAGCTGATGACGGAAGATAATCATATTTTCCCGCAGGGATTCCATGGTTTCTGCGAGGGCAGGAACAGAAATTTTGACTGCCGCATCAGCTTTTTTACCGTCGCCTTCAGTCCTCACAGCAGAGCATTGTCTACTTTAATTTGGCGGTTGATTTCACAGCGGTCAGACGCAATCCCTTTTCTTTCCAATGCCCACGCAACTATACCATCATGGATGGTCAGCTGCTCGTCCAACTCACGTTCTGCAAAACTGCGGTGATTGTTCCATCCTGAAAATCCTGCAAGCTCCAAATGATGATTTGGCACATCCGCCCAGTTTTTTCTCTAAAGTACAAGCTGCTCGTCACTGCTCCAACGTTACGCAATCAGATTTTGCCAGTCGCCCTTTATGCTTTTCGGATATTTAGATGCCCGTTCATATGATGACCGTTTACTTGTTAAACCTGTTCCGTCTGCTCTTTCTCTTATGCCATCAGCGGAATATGAACTGCCATACGATGGTTCAAAAGAAATGCTCTTGGTTGATGATATTGACACCAAAGAATTTCTTTCAAAACTGATTCGGTAGTGTCAAGTATTATGCGCAAATTGGTTTGCAGGCTCTGGCTGAATGAGGTCAGCCGGCAATAGAGACGTCTTCCAGAGCCGCCTCTAAGTGCTTCATATTCATGTACTTCTTGTTGCCCCACTGGGTGCCGGCCACATGGCGCAGTCTGGCACAGACCAGCATGAGGGCAGAATTGCCATCCGGGAAGGTACCCACCACACGGGTACGGCGGCGGATCTCCCGGTTCAGCCTTTCAATCACATTGTTGGTACGGATCCTGGTCCAGTGCTCATAGGGAAACTCACAGTAAGTCAGAGTTTCCTCAACGCTGTCCTCCACCTTTTTGGCAGCCTCTTTCAGCTTCATTTCCCTCAGCTGGGCCACTACAGCTTTGGCCTTTTCCCGGGCGGCCTTCTTGCTCTCCTGAGCATGGATCGCTTTGAGCATCTTAGCCACCAATTTTACTTTGGAACGAGGAACAACGGAAAACACATTACGGTAAAAATGGACCGTACAGCGCTGGTATTTGGCGTCAGGAAACACTTCTCCCACGGCTTCCAGCATTCCCAGACACTTGTCCCCAACAATGAGTTTCACGCCGTCCAATCCTCTGCTTTTGAGCCACTGAAAGAAATTCACCCAGCTGGCCT
>JAEDGE010000250.1 GCA_016297675.1 Oscillospiraceae bacterium | reverse complement strand
GTCCTCGCAAAGCCAATGGCTTTGCAGCCGCTTTTAGCGGCACTGCAAACAACACCGTTGTTTGCAATAGAGGACAGTATATAAAAATGATTCAGAAAGGAGCGTCCGCACGATGCACAGCCTGTTCCAGCCCATCACGACTTTAAAATATGTTGCCCAAAAACGAGCCGCTCTTTACGCAAAACTGGATATTACAACGCCGTATGACCTTTTGTATCATTTTCCAAGGCATTATATAGATTACCGGAATCCGGTTTCTGTTGCCGAGGCACAGCACCAGTCTATTGCAGTGCTGCGTGTTCGACTTGTGCAAAAGTTGCCGCCACAGTTTATTCGCAGCGGATTAACCGTTTTTAAAGCGGTTGCAGAGGACGATACTGCTCAGATTACAATTGTGCTATATAATAACAATTATGCAATGGATGCTCTGACCATTGGACAAACCTATTGCATGTCTGGAAAAATTGGTGGCAATTTGCTCCGAAAGGAAATTTATTCGCCGCATATCATATCGGCAGACAGCACAGAGCTGATTCGTCCGGTCTATCCGCTGACAACAGGACTGACAACGAATATGGTGGAAACCAATGTGCGACAGGCACTGGCACTGTTACAGGAAGCACCATTTGAATGGATGCCCGGCAGCCTGCTGACGCAGTATCATCTGCCGTTATTGGCAGATGCCTTGCCGGCGATTCACTTTCCGCATAGTATGGAAGAGATGGAACAGGCACGGCGGCGGCTTGCCTTTGATGAACTGTTGCAACTGCAAATTGGAATGCGGATGCTGCGGAGAAGAAGCAAAACAGAAACCGCTTTGCAGATGGAGCCGGTTTCCATGCAGCCATTTTATGAGGCTCTGCCGTTTTCTTTGACTGCCGGACAGCAAAAAGCCGTTTCGGATATTGTTGAGAATCTCTGTCAGCCTGTCCCGATGAATCGTCTGTTGCAGGGCGATGTCGGCAGCGGTAAGACGGCAGTTGCAGCGGCAGCCTGTTATTTTACAGCCAAAAACGGGGTACAGAGTGCCTTGATGGCACCCACGGAAATTCTTGCCGGACAGCACTATGCCACACTGCAAAAAATGTTAGAGCCGCTTGGCGTGACTGTGGGATTGTTGACAGGTTCGATGCGGGCAAAAGAGAAAAAGACCGTCCGAGCTGCTGCCGCAGACGGTAGCCTGATGGTAGTGGTTGGAACACACGCAATTTTTCAGAAGGATGTGACGTTTTCCAATCTGGCTTTGGTCATTACAGATGAACAGCACCGATTTGGGGTTGAGCAGCGAAGTCAGCTTGCCGAAAAGGGAAACTGTCCCCATAAGCTGGTCATGTCTGCTACGCCGATTCCCCGCACATTGGCACTGATGATTTATGGAGATTTGGATCTGTCTATATTAAGGGAATTGCCCAGCGGCAGAAAACCGGTTGAAACTTATGCCGTAACGGGAAAGCTACGAGAACGTGCCTATGGTTTTGTGCGGCAGCAGCTGGAGCAGGGCAGGCAGGCTTATATTGTATGTCCGATGATTGAAGAGGGTGAAATGGATTTACAGGCAGTGGAACAATATGCAGAACAGGTGCAAAAGGGAGCGTTTGCTCAGTATCGAGTGGGACTGCTGCACGGAAAAATGAAAGCCACCGAGAAAGACACTATAATGCAGGCGTTTCGGGATGGAGCATTGGACTTGCTGGTTTGCACCACTGTGGTAGAAGTTGGCGTGGACGTGCCCAATGCCACTGTTATGATGATAGAAGATGCAGAACGGTTTGGATTGTCACAGTTGCATCAGCTGCGGGGGCGAGTGGGCAGAGGGGATGCCCAGAGTTATTGTATTCTGGTGACAGATCATGTAACGGATGCCTGTCGGCAGCGAATGCAGATTATGAGCCGCATGCGGGATGGGTTTCAAATTGCAGAGGCAGATTTGCAGCTGCGAGGGCCGGGGGATTTTTTTGGAGAGCGGCAGCATGGTCTGCCGCCGTTAAAGGCAGCAGATATGTTAAAAGATATGGAATTGATTCGGGAAACGGAGCGGGCGGCAAAACAAATATTAGAAGAAGATCCGGAGTTGACACAAAAAGGGCATCAGGGATTGCGGATGGAGGTATTGCGTCTGTTTGCAAAGACAGGCGAAAATGGTTTGATTTTATAGTTTGTATAAAATGCACAAAATACATCTCAGAATTTTGGTATTCTTTTTATACATAAAAGGATTGACAAATTCGAAAAAGTGGGGTATAATAATAAAGCTGTCGCACGAGAGAGCAAAAAGTTAAGGAAGCAAG
>JAEDGE010000062.1 GCA_016297675.1 Oscillospiraceae bacterium | reverse complement strand
GGCTTTGCGAGGACAGTATGAACGGCGGCTCTTGGTGGCAAAGCCACCACCGGCAATGCATTGCCGGTATTGCAAAATTGTAGATTTTGCAATAGAGCCTAGTATAAACGCACAGGTCAAAGAAAGGGGAATGATTATGAAAGCAATGTTGATTGGTGGAGCAGGTTTTGTTGGAAAACATCTTGCCATTCATCTTGCCAATACATATGGCTGGGAGATTGTGATTACTGGACTGCCAGAGGAACAGGAAACGATTACACGCAGCAATCTTGGGCGGTTTGCACCGCTGAATATTTTGGAAAAGGGACAGATTCAGGCACTTTTGGAGCAGGAGCGACCGCATTATATCTTTCATCTGGCAGCACAGAGTTCCGTGGCAGTTTCGTGGAAATCGCCGCAGGCGACCATAGATGTCAATATCAAAGGTTGTGCAAACTTGTTGGATGCGATTCGTTCGATTGATATCTATGATCCCAAAATCTTGCTTGTGGGCTCTGGAGAGGAATACGGCAGACTGCCGGATGGCATTCGTGTGGTATCGGAAACAACCGTTCCATGCCCGGGCAATCCCTATGCGATGACGAAGGCCGCACAGACCATGTTGGGACAGTTGTATGCACACGCTTACCGGATGCACATTGTGTTGGCAAGACCCTTTAATCACATCGGACCGGGGCAAATGCCGGGCTTTGTGGTATCGGATTTTTGTAAGCAGGTTGCAGAGATTATGAATGGGAAAGAGCCAATTGTGCGGGTAGGAAATTTGACTGCATTCAGAGACTTTACAGATGTGCGGGATGTTGTGCGTGCCTATGGCATGTTGATTCAGCATGGCATACCGGGAGAGGTTTATAATATTGGTTCGGGTGTAGCGATTTCCATACAGGCACTCTTGGAAGAAATCATTCGGCAGAGCGGACTTTCGATTTCTGTGCAGCATGATCCGCAGAAGTTTCGTCCGGTGGACTATCCGAGTATTGCTGCGGATATTTCAAAGCTGCAGCATACGATTGACTGGAAGCCGGAAATTCCGCTGGAACGCACCATTGCAGACACGTTGACAGACTGGCAGATTCGGCTGAAAAATCACGTCGAATAAAAAGGGGTTTCTATTATGGAGGAAAAAACGGAGCGAAAACGGGTTATGGCAGACACATATATGGAAGAGGTATGGGAGCAGCAGGCAATTAAAAACTGGTCGAAACCGCTGCACAATTTTGGGGTGAGGCAAAATGCATTTAATCAAAGTGCAGACCGACGGATTCGGGAGTTAGAATCGGAAAACCTGCAACTTCGGGCTGAAGTGCGAACCCTATTGCAGCAGACAGAAGAATTGTCACAGATTACGAAGCGGCAGAAGGATCGTCTGCGGCAGGAGGAGAATCGGAATCGGGAAATTTTTGGACGGGTTGCTGCTCAAATGGATAAGATGCAGGCAGAGATTAACCGTTTGCGACTCTCGACACAACTGAATAGTAATGCCATAGACCGCTTGTTGTTACAGGGGAAAACAGAACTGGAAGAGGAAATGTCGGAGACAGCAGAGACTGTGCAAGAAGAACAGATAGAAGTGACAGAGGATTTTGAAGAATCCGTTACGCCGACAGAAGAAAATCCATCTTAAAAAAATGCACCGCATAAAACTCTATGCGGTGCATTTTTTGTGGAGAGGAATCTTCGTTTTTAAGCGTAAGATACTAAATCCAGTGCTGTGATGGTGCCATTTTCCAAGTAGAAGGAATAAGCAATCTGTCCATTTGTTGCTGTGTCATAAATGGAAACAATGTAAATCGGCTGTGTTTCTGCTCCGTCTGCAATGTCAATGCCGAACTGTTTTTCCAGATCTGCAACCGTGCTGCCAATGCCAACAATGCCGATTTTGATATCCGTCGGAGCACCTTGCTCTATCAGAATTTCAAAAATACTGCAATCTGCTGCATTTGCGGTCTGTGTTGTTGTGTTTTCCAGACCGATTTCTACGGTATCATCAGCATTATAATACCAGTTATAATCCTCAGCATCAATGGTTGGATTCATAGAAGTGTCTACCAGTCCAATTAAATCTTTGTTGTTGTCATAGAATCGGAACAGCTTGCCGCCATTGTAAGTAATCGCTGCTGCGGAGAGGTCAGCTTCAAATTCTTGTTCGCTGTTGTTTTCCGTTGGCACCGGTTCGGTTTCGGTATCCGGCAGGGGTTCTGTATCGTCCGGTACAATGCTATCGTCTGGTTCTATCAGATCCATGTCATCTTCAATATAAGGACTGCCTGTGATTTCGTCTACAAAACGGTCTACATCCGAGATTCCGAGGGCGGTGCCCACATTTTTCAAGAAGGTTTCCATTTGTGTACCATCACCGACATAGGTTTCCATATCGCTGTCGCTGGTCATATCCAATGCACTTTCCGGAATGGTCAGTGTCATATCATCGCCGCTTGAAGAGCCGATGGTGCAGGCAATGGTCGCATAATTCGCACCCTCTACTGCAATATCTGCGGAGATCGTCTGGGAGCTGCCGTCAGAATCCAGCTGAATGGTGAAAGCATCTGTCTGATCCGGAATAGAAACCGTTATGTTGCCAGTGCAGTAACTGTGTTCTTCGCCTACGACCTTGAAATCTGCCAGATCCAGCTTGATTTCTTCTTCGTTTGCGGTTGCCGTAATCGTACCGCTGTAAACCTCTTTAGAACCTTCGGTCAGTGTACCACTGACAACCAGTTCCTCATCCATGTTGAAATAAATGCCAATCTGGTCGTTGTCCTTGCCGACATAGCAATCCAGAACCTTGTCTTCCAGCTCATTGGAATCTGCCATACTGCATCCACGAATCGTGCCGGTTGGGTCAACATAGAATGTTACCGTGATGCCGTCCTCTTGAGAAGCCGGATTGCTGCGAATATCATCCAATGCACTCTGCAACGCATGCTTATAGTCGTCTTCTGTCATCAGACCAGATGCGGTCAAATAGTGTGTAATGGTCTGATCTTCCTGTAATTCTTCCAACAATTCTTCAGCAAGATCCTGCAAGTGATCGCCGGCATAGGTGGCTTCCAGAGCCGTATAGGAGAAGTTGGTATCCTCAATGGACAGTTCCTGTTCCTTTAAGATGGCAATGTTTGCATCGCTGTCTGCCAGCACTTCCCCATACCGCTGGAACAGACCGTTCAAATCAGACGGAGAAAGGCGTTCTTCCAGCACATCCGGTGTCACAAAGAAAGAGGAAACATCAAACGGTGTGTCGGATGACAGTTCCGATTTTGCTTCGGAGATGGCATCTTCAAGGGACATGGAAAGGTACTGGTCAGAGAGGGTCGGAATCTGCACATACAGATTGTTGGCATCCATCACGGCATTGCCTTCCAATACCTGTGTATCATTGAGGGTAACCGTCAATTTGCCGCCCAGTTTTTCCGATTCTACTTTGCCGCTGCAAGAAATGGCAGCAGAAGAGAGCTGGATGGTTTCGGTGGAATTCGGGAAGAGTTCCTGTACCAGCAGATCCTGTGCTTCCTGCGTGAGGGTAATGTTCATAGAAATATCAGACTGTGGCTCTTTTTTGGAGAGAGCAATGCGTTTTTCATAATTTTCGGAAGCACTGCGCCCCCAGTCCTTAGAATTTTTTTCGATGACCCATTCATAATAGTTGTCTTCGCTGCCCATATTCATTTTCACGAAGTTTTTTACGGTATCGCTGGCAGCATAGGCAATGCCGCTGGCTGCACCCAGTACCACAACAGCACTGACCACAGAAATAACAGCCACTTTCCAGCCTTTCATCTTCTTTTTCGGCTGTGCACCCGTGATTTGACCGTTCTGCATGTCGAAATTGCTGAAATTCGGTTGCTGGAAGGAGTTGGTTGTTTCTGGCTGTGGCGGTGCAAAACCGGTTTGATCCTGCGAGGTTGTGCCGTTTGTGAAATCGTCCATAATGATTTTCCTTTCATACAAAAAAATTGATAAACTGTAAAGCGTCCGTTTTCATTATATCATGCTTTTTTTAAAAAGTCAAGCAACATCCTGCCTTTCAAAAATATACATATGAAAAATAAAAACAAAATTTATAATAGTAGAATGATTTTGCAGAACCTGTTGTAAAAAACGATAATGAATGTATAACTGCTTTTCTACCGGTTATAATAGCCTTGTTCCCTTTGGAACAAATACAATGAAAAGTGAGGAAATGCATCATGGAAATGAAGAAAAATGATCACATCCGTTGTTCCGTTACCCAGTGCAAGCACAATATGGGTACAGAAAACTATTGCAGCCTGAACTGTATTACAGTCGGCACACATGAGCAGAACCCGACCGTTCCGGAATGTACAGACTGCTTCTCCTTTGTAAAGCGGAGTAACTGCTGCGAATAAGAGCGGCATCGATTCTGTTTCTTTTTTGCAGGAGAAAACAGACTCCCCTTTGCAAAAGGGGAGTACATATTTTCATTGCGACTTCCATATTTTAAGTATTCCTACGGAAAAAATAGAAAATAAGCGAAAATTTCAGCAGATTATACAAAAAAGAATGTTGTAAACGATACAAAACAGAAAAATTTAAGAAAGCCCTTGTAAAATGCCGCAGATTCCGGTATAATATAAGAATCACCATAAGGAGGGGATCAGTTATGTATGATAAGACCATGACATTTTCTGTCAATGACGAAAAGGAAATTGAAATGAAAAAAAATCTCACCATCATCTATGATGCGTTGGTGCAAAAGGGTTACAATCCGGTAAACCAGATTGTAGGTTATATTCTGTCAGAGGATCCGACCTACATAACCACCTATAACAATGCACGTAGTTTGATTCGCCGGATTGATCGGGATGAACTTTTGCAGGCATTGGTAAAATCGTATCTGAACGATTGATGGCAATTCTTTCGCAGTTTATGCCTGTCGTTCGGCTTTATACAGGAGTCGGGGCAATTGCGGAAGAAGAAAAAAATGAGAAAAGAAAAACCATTGTTGCAGCGTACAAGCTGACAGGGGTTTGTTGGAAAACGCCGGATCGAAGGATGCCGGCGTTTTTATTTGGATTGGGAGAACCGGTTTGGCTGCAAGGACTTTCCACGGATATCTGTTTGATTTCGGCATATGCTATCTGTGCAGCCGAACGGCTGCAAAAGGGGGCAATGTATGAAACTGCGAAAAACCATTGCCGGATGCTGTAGCCTGCTGTTGCTGTACAGTGTACCGCTGCAAACCGCAGCATTGGATACCGCTTGTATTGGCTATGGACAGGGAAAGGCAACGGACTGTCATAATTGCCCGTTGGATGCCCTATCTTTTAATGAACAATATGCGGCATACGGTGCATTTGCCACAACACCAGATACCAGCCGGATTATCATTACCTTTGACCAAGGGTATGAGAACGGCTATACTGCACAGATTCTGGATACCCTGAAGGAAAAGCAAGTCACGGCAATTTTTTTTCTGACAGGGGACTATGCAAAAAAAGAACCTGCTCTGGTACAGCGGATGATTGCAGAGGGGCATGTACTCGGCAATCACGGCATGACACATGCCAGTCTGCCGCACTGCACACAGGCAGAAGCAATGGAAGAAATTCAATCGCTGCATGATTATGTGCTGCAAACGTATGACTATGAGATGCAATATTTCCGCTGTCCTTGCGGAGAATATTCCGAACAGGCATTGCAGTGGATACAGGATGCCGGTTATCAAACGGTATTTTGGAGCGGAGCGTATGTAGACTGGAAAACGGATGCACAGCCGGATACCGGCGAAGCCTATGAAACGCTGCTATCCACAGCACATGGCGGAGAAATTCTGTTGCTGCACTCGGTTTCCTCGACCAATGCAGCCATTTTAGGCGATGTCATTGACGGCTTTCGGGCAGCAGGATATACGGTGTAAAAAAATATGTGTTTAATGAACACGCATTCTGTAAATTATTGATGACAGCAAAAAGGGCTGAGGGGTCAAATAAGATCCTCTCAGCCCGATGTTTTATGCTCTTTTTTAGCTTGTTGTTTCTGCTGTCGCAGCTCTCGAAAAAAATTGGTCAGTAAAGCGGCACATTGTTCCTGCAAAAAACCATCCGTAATCTGCGGACGATAATTGTACGGCAGCGAAAACATGGATTCCACTGACATCACAGCACCGCCTTTTGGGTCATATGCACCAAAAATCAAGTCATCCAGTCGTGCATGTAAAATGGCACCACAGCACATCGGACACGGTTCCAGTGTGACATAAATGGCACTGTCTACAATCCGCCAGCCGCCAAGTGTGCGGCTTGCCTGATCAATTGCCATGATTTCCGCATGTGCCAATGGGGATTTACCGGATTCCCGTAGGTTCCAGCCCTCTCCAATGATGCGGTTTGTGGGCTTGTGGACAATCACAGCTCCTACAGGGACTTCCCCCAGTGCAGCAGCATGGCTTGCCAGTTCCAACGCACGCTGCATATAGATTGTCTGTGGGGTATGTGGAATTTTTTCCATGGAGATACCTCCCTATGACAAAATTACAAGATCAATGTAACAATGAGCAGAGCAAGTGCAATAAACATACAAAATGTCATCAGATTGGCTTGAATTAAAAAAGTCGCACAGCATTTTCCTGTAGAGCAAATGGATTGGAATCGCTGTTTCCCTTTAAATGGTGTTTTCCATACTGATAAGATGCAAAGCACCATGCCAATGATTCCAATGATAATAATTGCAATATTTCGACCGGGAAGTGGTACATCATTTCGAAAGATAGAAATATGAAAGCTGAAAAACATCAAAATATAATAAATATAGCGTGCGAATAGACCGATTAAAATGTTTTGATGTCGTAGAATTGTTCTTCCAGTCAGCAGTGATAATGTAAAAGTAAAAACTGCCGTGATTAGATTTTCGGACATCAGAGCGGAAAAAATGGCAGTCAGCAGGATTGCAGTGTTATCACCAAATTGCCGCAGTACATGTAGTATACTACCATGATAAAGCATGGTTTCAAAAATAGGACGAGATAAGAGTGCGAAGAGAAAGTAAACCAATTGATAAGGGGGTTCCATACATAAAATGGAATGTGCGAGGGTACCCAGTGTCAAGTAATGGGTTATATTTTCCGGAAAACACATCAGGATACAGCCAGATATTGAAAAAATACAAAGAGTGACTGCAAATGTACGCAGCCAAGCGGAAGGCGGCGTTTTTTGATGACAAAGTGTCACTTGCCGTGGCATTTTGATCCAATGGGCTGCAATGCACAGTGGAACGCCAAACCGAAAAAGTTTGCGAAGAATAATGGTAAATAGAACTGCACCATCTGCACCATATAAAACGGTATCGTGCAACGAATAAGCAAGCGGAATGTTGTTTATGAAGGAAAAAAAGAAAATGCAAATCATCATGATGAAACGAGGCACCAGAAGCTGATGCAGAAATAAAATGCCGAAGCGATTGGAAATCCGCTGTAAGGCACGCCGTTCCAAAATAGCAGGCTCTTCTTCTTGCAAGCCCATTCCCTCCAAAAAAACAGTTTGTGGTTTGGGATCGGGTGGACAAAAGGAAAAGACATTGTTTGGCTCTTGCTGCCAAGATGTGAATGCGACTTGATAAGGTTGATCGGAGTTGGCTTCTGTGTTGTTTTGAGATTCTGTATGAGAAATCGTTTTTTGCATAATGAATCCGCCTTTCCTGTTTACATGATACACGAAAATATTATAGCATAAACAAAAGAAATAAGAACAAGGAAAACCAAAACAATTTGTATACAATCACTAAATTTTAATGTGCATTTTTGTGACAATAGAGATACCGTTTGTATGGACAGGATAGAATCTGCAAATAAAATAGAAAAAAGGGGGATTGACAAACGTTAGAAAATTGCGTATGATTAAAGTAATCTGATTTTAACCGAATCGAACAGAAAGGGAGGTGCTTTTTATGCCCGAATCTTATCCGTCCGATGTACTTGCACCAGATGATCCAGCCTTGCGAGGCATCGCAGAACTATTTAAAGTGTTTGGAGATCCGACAAGAGTGCGGATTTTATTTGCCCTGTTTCAGCAGGAGACATGTGTGCAGGAGATTGCCAACCGGCTTGGTATGACACAGTCTGCTATTTCTCATCAGCTGCGGATCTTGAAGCAGGCTCGTCTGGTCAGCAGTCGGCGGGAGGGAAAATCCATTTTTTATGCATTGGCAGATGACCATATTTATACAATTTTTCAGCAGGCATTGGAGCATATTGCAGAATAGTCCATCTTGGCAAAGAATGCATTTGTACAATTCGATGCGAAAAAAGTTTTTGCTTTCCATGGAAAACCACTTGCATTTCATAGGGGAATCTGTTATAATGAAAACTGTACAGGGAAGTCCTGTGAATCTGGTTCCCGGAGGTGAAATCATTATGGCATACAAAATTACAGACGCATGTCTCTCTTGCGGTTCTTGTGCAGACGCTTGTCCGGTCGAAGCCATCAAAGAAGGCGACAGCACCTATGTAATCGATGCAGATACTTGCATCTCCTGTGGTTCTTGTGCAGATACCTGCCCGGTTCAGGCAATTGTAGAGGACTAATTTTTTGCGAAAGCCGCCTTGCCGGTCTGACTGTGCAAGTGCGGCTTTTGCTTTTATGATATAGGAATGCGGTTTTGCAGTTAATATAAAAATATACAAATTATAGAAAGGATTCTATCATGAAACAGAATCGTTTTTTATTATGCTGCACACTGGCAGCTGCTTTGCTGCTCAGCAGTGGTTGTGCAGACAAAGAAGACAGCGGAACAAAGAAAAGCAACAGTACCTGGACAGGTATGACAACCATTACTACAACCATTTTACCGGGCGAAATTGGAACAGAGCAGACGGTAGATGGTGCAACCGTCACATTGAACGGCGTTTATCGCTCATCATTTGAAAATGTTCGGAATGGGTATCCGTCTGATATTATTTTCTTTTCGTTTACGGTGACAAACAATACAGATGCCCCCCTTGCAGCAAATTTTTCACAGACCTGTGAAATGGAGATTGACGGAAAGCCATCAGAGGCATTTTCTGCTAAGGCAATTTCCAGTGTCTATAAACAGTTTGGCAGCAATGCGGAAATGTTTGTGGACGAAATTCCAGCAGGGGAGACTGTGACCGGTTATATTGGTGCAGAGATGTACCGTGGGTACAAAGAGGCAACCTTGTTATATACACCGTTGGCAGGCGGAACGAGTGACAACAAAGACCGTTCTAAGCTAATCAGCTATACTTTCCATCCGGAAGACTTAGAGTATATCGGAGATCCGGTTGTGACAGATGCTGCTGTGACAACAGCACCTGCTGCGGAAACAACGAGTTCTGTGACAGAATAAAATAAACAAAAACCGCACACCCTTCGCAGGATGTGCGGTTCTTTTTGTTGGAATCATGGGAAGCTTTACTTTGCGTAATCCACAACGCGGCTTTCCCGAATGAGGTTGATTTTGATTTGTCCCGGATAATCCATTTCCGTTTCAATCTGCTTGGCAATCTGCCGTGCGATGAGTACCATTTTTTCATCATTGATTTTTTCCGGAACGACCATGACTCGAATTTCACGACCTGCCTGTAATGCATAGCACTTCTCTACGCCGTCATAGGAAGAACAGATGCTTTCCAGCTTTTGCAGCCGCTTGATGTAGTTTTCATAGTTTTCACTTCGAGCTGCCGGACGTGCCGCAGAAATGGCATCCGCAGCCTGTACGATGCAGGCAATTGCTGTTTTCGGTTCAACATCATTATGATGTGCCTCTACTGCATGGATCACTTCCGGATTTTCATTGTACTTCTTGCAGACATCCACACCAATTTGCACGTGAGAACCTTCGATTTCAGCCGTCAAAGCCTTACCAATGTCGTGCAACAAGCCGGCACGCCGTGCCAGATTGGCATCCAGCCCCAATTCAGAAGCCAGAATGCCACAGAGCTTGGCAACTTCAATGGAGTGATTCAATACATTCTGCCGGTAGCTGGTACGATAATACAGCCGCCCCAACAGTTTGATCATTTCGTTGTTGATACCATGTACATTGGTTTCCAGAACAGCACGTTCGCCCTCTTGCCGAATGCGGTGTTCCACTTCCTTCTTTGCCTTTTCGACCATTTCTTCGATTTTCGTCGGATGAATGCGTCCGTCTGCAATCAATTTCTCCAGTGCAATCCGTGCCACTTCCCGGCGAACATGGTCAAAGCAGGAGAGTGTGATGGCTTCCGGCGTATCATCAATAATCAGATCGACACCGGTCAGGGTTTCCAGTGTCCGGATATTTCGACCTTCCCGACCGATGATTCTGCCTTTCATCTCATCATTCGGCAGCGGTACCACAGAAACGGCGGTTTCCGAAACCTGATCAGATGCACATTTGGCAATGGCAAGCGAGATATAATTGCGTGCCTTTTCCTCACATTCATCCTTGATCTGCTGTTCATACTGGGTGATTTTCATCGCCTTTTCATGAACAAGTTCGTTTTCCAAATTTTGCAGGATATATTCCTTTGCCTGCTCTCTGGTAAATTCTGAAATGCGTTCCAGAACATCCATTTGACTTTTTTTGATGGCTTCTGCCTCTGCAAGTGCTTCTTCTACATTCTTCTGCTTGCGGGCAATTCCCTCTTCTTTGCGTTCCAAATTGTCCAGTTTTTTGTCGAGGGATTCTTCCTTCTGCTGCACACGGCGTTCCAGCCGACTGACTTCGGAACGCTGATCCTTGATTTCTTTTTCCGCTTCCGAACGCAGTTTGTAGATTTCTTCCTTTGCTTCGACTAACGCGCTTTTCTTTTGCTGTTCTGCTTCTTTTTTGGCATCGTGAATCACACGAGCCGCTTCTTTTTCAGCAGAGCCGATTTCCGCCTCTGCCTGTTGCTTTCGTTGTTGAATGCCGTCTTGTACGCCTTTGTCATAGCCTTTTTTGGTTGCTACATGATTTGTAAACAATACAGCGGCTAAGCCAACTACGCAAGCGACCAGACAAACGATCACAATTTCCATTTTTTGCACGCCCTCCTTTGATCAGATTTTGTATCCTATCTTACAACCAGTTTTTAGTCGGGCGGTGTGCAGAAAAATCCGAACTTGACGGATCTGACGCATACAGTGCAATATCCTATTTTACAAGTTACCAAAGACCGCCGTACAATGTTATGCATGCGGTGAAATTATACTAGGCTCTATTGCAAAATCTACAATTTTGCAATACCGGCAATGCATTGC
>JAEDGE010000061.1 GCA_016297675.1 Oscillospiraceae bacterium | reverse complement strand
CAAAAAAACACATTGTTGCACACACACTGTATTGATTTTTCTTTTACATCTCAATCTGCCCAGTGTGGAAAGCTCCTTCTTTTTTCCACATTTTTTTGAAAATGCATGCAAATTTCTGTTAAAACAACATCCCGACACAACCGATTTTGCACGCTCTGTTCCATCTGTTTTCAACATTCAACCATGTTTTCAACAGTTTGTGGAAAGAAAAACTGTTGGAAATACGATTGTTTTTCCTGCTTTCCACAAACTCCAAAAATATTTCCCCTTTCGCTGTGAAAATTATCCCCTGTTTTTCGGTTTTCAACTTGTTGTGGAAAACCGTGTTGAATCTTTTTTGAAAGCAGTGGACAACGAAAAATGTATATCCAAACAGGTTTTGCAGATACTACGAATACGCAAACTATAGTGAGGTGAAAAAGCAATATGAAAGCACGCAAATGGCTGCCAGCACTGCTGGCAATTGCATGTTTAACTGGTTGTGGCAACAAAACCAACGGCAGCAGCCAGACAGAAACCACAAAGCATACAGAATCTGTCGGCGACCATATCGTCACCGATGTAAGCGATGTGGTCAGTGATGTCGGTGAGGCTGGGAAGGATGTACTGACAGATTTGGGTGATGCGGCAGAAGATGTCAAGGATGACCTGACCGGAAACGACCATTCCAAAACCAATACAGACACCAGCAAAAAAACCGAAACGAAAACAGAAACAGAAACAAAAAACACTACAAAGTAGTTTTTGTACAACAAATAAACCAAAAGACCGCCTCCCAATTTTCGAGAGGCGGTCTTGTTTTGTAAGAGGATTTCTGCGATTACGTCTCCGGCACAACCGGCAGTGTTTCTTCCAAGCCGACCAGATACCGCAGCAAAATTTCTACATCTCGTTCATCCACCACACCGTCATAGTAGAGATCACCGCTTGTATTCGTGGTGTTGCTACTCCATAGCAAACCAGCAATGGACTTTTGCAGATAAATCACATCGGTAATCGTCACCATACCGTCCGCATTCGCATCCCCGCAAATCGGTTCATAGGGCTGTCCACCAAGCATCATACAAGGCGGCAAAATCGCTACATTTTCTCCAAAGACATAGAAATATCCATAAAACTGCTTCGCTGTTTCCACGCTGTTTTCCCACAGAATGTCATAATCATAAATATAACGATATGCATTCTGTCCTTCCGTCCAGTTCTCAATCGTCTGAACTTCCTTTACAGGATCCTTCCTGTTTGCAGCAGACAGCGTTCCATCCAGATAAAAACTTACCAGCAATCCCGGATCTTGTTCTATTTCCTCCGGTGTACTGTACTCACTGGGCAGATAGCGGAAAAGTCCATCATATTCCTCCAGTCCATCATTGAACTTTGTGGAAGTATACAATTCCGGAAAATACTCCTCTCGTGGATACGTAAGCGTAATGCCAGTATCTTCTTGCCAAGCAAGTTTATCGAAAGACCAGGGATCTAAACTTTGCACTTCTATATCAGAAAGGGCGGTTTCTGCAATTTCTTCCCCATAGTAAGCGGTAAAGGCTTCTGTATATTCGTCTGGAAAATGATAGCAAACAATCTTGCGGGGCGGTCTGCCGTTTCCTCGTTCTTCCAGCTTTAATTCTCTTGTCACAAATCCCTTTTGAAAAATAATTTCTCCATCCAATAAATCTGCTGGTTTCCGATTAAAATTCAAATAGTAGGAGAAAAAAGAAGTTTCATACTGATGAATCTCTTTTACCATTTCCTCCGCATACGGCAGAGCCAAAAATTCCCCTTCGGACATTGCACAAACCTGCTGATAGGTCAAGCCCTCTGGAAAACCTGTCTCAGAAGCGGATGTTTCTGCGGATACCGGAACTGCAACACTTCCGACAAGCATTGCAATGGAAAGCAGGGCAGCAAGCGGTCGATACATTCTCTTTTTCATAAAAATCAGCTCCTTTTTATAGGTAACACCTTCTAATAAAATACTTGAAAACAAATAATGCCTTGTATTCTCTGTCTATATTATAAAATATGGAATCGAATTTGTCAAGTACTTTCTACAGAATTATCATTTTTTTGTAGATTTGCACAAATTCGGAAAGTCTATCCTGTGCAATTTCAAATAAAGAAAAGAAAGAAAACTCAACTTCTCCAGATTTTTTTCTTCGACAATTTGCTGTTTGATACGATTTTATCACATATTCCCCCACCCTACCGCATACAGTGGTACTATCGAAAGGGGGGTTCTGGATGCACACTCCGCCCGAATCCAAACCAGAATATTATACCGTTGCCCTTGCCGGAAATCCCAATGTCGGCAAATCCACTGTATTCAACGCTCTGACAGGACTCCGCCAACATACCGGCAACTGGGCAGGCAAAACAGTCGAAACAGCAGCCGGTCTTTGCACCATCGAAACTGCACAGCTGCAACTGGTTGACCTGCCCGGCACCTATTCGCTCCGTGCTCACTCTGCGGAAGAAGCAGCTGCACGGGATTTTCTCTGTTTTTCCCGACCGGATACGGTGCTGGTTGTCTGCGATGCGGCAGCACTGGAACGGAATCTCATCCTGCTGCTACAAATACAGGAACTTGGTCTACCAGTCTTTCTCTGTGTAAACCTATTGGATGAAGCAGAACAGCGTGGGATTACGCTTGACCTGCCAGCACTCTCTGAACAGCTGCAAATTCCAGTGGTCGGTGTCACCGCCCGCAGCGGCATTGGCATGCAGGCATTGCAAGAACAACTGCTCGCATTTTTACGGAAGCCATACTGTTCCTGCTGTAAAATTTCCTATCCAGAAACAATAGAGACCGCAATCCAAACATTGCAGGCACAGCTGCCGGAAAGAGATGCCCCGCCCACAAACCGCTGGCTCTCTCTTCGCCTATTGGAACAGGATGCCGACCTGCCAACCGAACGGCTGCTGCCGGAAACATCGCTTTTCACACTGGAAATCCCACAAGTGAACGGTGTATCAGATGCCACCATCACTGCGATTGTGCAACAGGCAGAACGCATTGCTAACGCTGTCACAACTGTACCGGAGCAGGCACGCAAGCGAGAACATCGCTTTGACCGATTTGTGCTGGGAAAATATACAGGCATCCCACTACTACTGCTGTTGTTTTTTGTCCTGCTGTGGATTACCATCATCGGTGCAAACTATCCGTCTGCTCTGCTACAAAGTGGATTTGCCCATTTGCGAACCATTCTGGACAGCTGGCTTGCCGGTGCACCGGCATGGGTGCAGGGGCTGCTCTTAGACGGTATGTATCAAGTTCTGACATGGGTGATTTCCGTCATGCTGCCGCCAATGGCGATTTTTTTCCCCTTGTTCACCCTGCTGGAAGATTTCGGCTATCTGCCACGGGTCGCCTATCAGCTTGACCCCTGTTTTCGCTGTGCCGGAACCTGTGGGAAACAATCGTTGACCATGTGTATGGGGTTGGGATGCAATGCCGCCGGTGTCACCGGCTGCCGCATTATTGATTCCCCAAGAGAGCGGCTCATCGCCATTCTGACCAACGTGTGCATTCCCTGTAATGGGCGGTTTCCTGCCATGATTACCATTCTAACCATATTCTTTGGAGCTTCTGTCAGCTGGGGTGGCTCGCTGGCATCCGCCGCAGGGGTATTGCTGCTGTTGGTACTGGGAACGGGAATGACCTTGTTGCTCTCTCGCCTGCTTTCCAGCACTTTATTAAAAGGCATCCCCTCTTCCTTTACCTTGGAACTTCCCCCCTACCGGAAACCGCAGATCGGACGGGTGCTGGTACGTTCCATTCTTGACCGTACCCTGTTCGTTTTGGGAAGAGCCTGCATTGTAGCGGCTCCGGCTGGTATGCTGCTCTGGGCATTGGCGAACTGGCATTTGGCAGATGGGCAAAGTGTGCTTTGCTGGCTGGCAGAACAGCTTCAGCCGGTCGGGGCATTTTTTGGATTGGACGGAGCAATTTTGCTGGCGTTTGTGCTTGGTTTTCCAGCCAATGAAATCGTGCTGCCGATTGTGCTGATGATTTATGCAGCAGAGGGAACGCTGCACGAAGTGGGCGACCTCACACAACTGCACACTATTTTACAGGAAAACGGATGGAACATACAGACTGCTGTTTGTATGCTGTTGCTGATGCTGTTCCACTTTCCGTGTTCGACTACCTGTCTGACCATCCGAAAAGAAACGCACAGTTGGAAATGGACGGGAGTTGCCATGCTGCTGCCAACACTTTGCGGTCTGGGACTTTGTGCGATGATACACGGGGTATGCAGTTTGTTTTAATTCCTATACACAGTGCAAAAATGCAATCGTATCATATCATTGCCGCAAGCGGAGCATACATGCCCGGGCTTGCGGCTTTTTATTTTTCTTGAAAATAACTAATATCCATATTTTGCATAGAATAACAATGCTGTATTCATACCACCTCACAGACATCAATTTCCTTCCATTTTGTTGTATAAATAAACATAGACAACACGATATGTCGTATATACATCTATTTGACTAAAATCAACGGTTGACTTTTAATCGACATCTGCCTATAATAAGGACAGCAAGACAACAAAAGTCTATTGTTGGACAGTTGTCCTTTTTCAGAGAAAGGGTGGAAATTGTATGCAACATGCAGAAAAAGAAGAAAAAAAGCCGTCTTTTCTAAAACGGCACTTCAATGCGATTGCAACAGGATGCATCGTATTGATTCCAACCATTTATACGACACTGTTCCTTGGTTCCATGTGGGATCCATACGGCAATGTCGATCAGTTACCAGTTGCAGTCGTCAATCAGGATCAATCCGTTACCTTTCAGGATCAGACGCTCTCTGTTGGTGACGATTTGGTGGAAAACCTGAAAGACAACGACAGTCTGGATTTTTCCTTTGTCGATGCCAAAACCGCACAAGCTGGTCTGGAAGATGGAACATATTACATGGCGATTACGATTCCGGAAAACACATCCGCCAATGCAGCAACCGTATTGGATGATACGCCCCAAAATGTCAACCTCTATTATGAAACCAATCCGGGTACCAACTATATTGCCTCGAAAATGAGCGAAACGGCGATGCAGAAGCTCAAGGCAGAGGTTTCCAGTACCATCACAGAGGCATACACGGAAACGCTATTCGAGCAAATCGGTACAGCGGGAGATGGGATGCAAGCGGCAGCAGACGGTGCAAAAGAAATACAGGACGGTGCAACCGAACTGAAAGACGGCAGTGTGACGTTAAGCGACAACTTAAAGTTGCTCGCAGAAAGTACGCTGACCTTAGAAGAAGGCTGCGGAACCCTCACCGATGGATTAACCGCCTATACAGACGGTGTTTCACAGGTAGATGATGGAGCAAAGCAGCTCAAAGACGGTATGCAGCAATTACAAGACGGCGTATCGCCGCTAACAGACGGTGCCGGACAGCTACAAAACGGTGCCTCACAATTACAGGAGGGCGTGGATGCCTACACCGCAGGCGTTGCGAGTGCCTATGATGGTGCACAGACACTCTCCGACGGCAGTCAGCAGCTTTCCGCCGGTTCACAGAATTTGCAAAACGGAACGTTGCAGCTTTACAACGGCAGCAAACAACTGGAAACGGGATTGTCGCAACTGTCCAGTACCCTTTCCGCAAGCTGTAACGAAGAAACCGCTGCACAAATCCAGACCCTGCGTACTGCTCTGACACAGCTGCAAACGGGAATTGATACCCTGAACACTTCTGTTTCCAACAGCGGCACGGCAACCACAGAAGCCATGCAGGCTGTTGCTGGTGACTTACAGACATTGGGCAGCGGTCTTGCTTCCCTGCAATCTGCACAGGAAGCCATTCTGAATACAGAAGCCTTTCAAAGCATGGACGCTGCCAGTCAGCAGGAATTGCTTGGCTGTTTCGCTGAACCGATGAGCAGTCTTGCCAGTGCAGCAAGCCAACTGCAAACAGATGTGACGGCACTGGCGACGGCATTAGAACCGTCCGCACAGCTTCCAGATGCGGTCGGCGAGTTGGCAGCTGGTGCCGATGCGGCTCTGCCGGCTGCGGATCAGACCATCGCCTCTCTTTCCGGTGGGTTACAAGCCGTACAGAGTGCAGTAGATGACCAACTTCTGCCGGGGGCGGTGGCTTTGACAAATGGCACTGTTTCCCTGTCGGATGGTTCTTCCGACTTAGCAAACGGCATGCAAACCGCTGCTGCCGGTGCCAGTGCCTTGTCCGATGGTTTGCGTACTTTGCAAAGCAACAGCAGCAGTTTGCAGAGCGGTGCAGCGGCTCTGGAAGGCGGTATCTCCACATTGGTGGAGAAGATGCCGACCCTGACCGTTGCCGTCAGCCAACTGCAAAACGGTGCAGAAACGCTGGCGGATGGAACCGGACAACTGACCGCACAAAATGATGCCCTGCTCTCCGGTGCACAGGCATTACAGGACGGAGCAGCTGCGTTGCAGGATGGGGCAGTACAGCTGGCAGATGGTTCTGCCACCCTGAAAGATGGTTTGATTACCCTGACAGACGGTTCCGGTACGCTCTGGACCGCATTACAGGACGGCGCTACAGAAATAAACAGCCTGAACAACACGAACGCAACCTATGAAATGTTTGCTTCTCCGGTAGATGCCGAAGAAACCTATGCAAGCCATGTAGAAAATAACGGGCACGCTATGGCAGCTTACATG
The DNA here is from genome assembly GCA_016297675.1 of Oscillospiraceae bacterium. Taxonomy (GTDB): domain Bacteria; phylum Bacillota; class Clostridia; order Oscillospirales; family Ruminococcaceae; genus Ruminococcus_C. The sequence continues at coordinate 4,554 of JAEDGE010000061.1, read as the reverse complement.
ATGGCAGTGGGTCTTTGGGTTGCCTGCCTCGCCTACTGCATCATGTTCAATCCATACGAATCCCCACTCAAAGGCAAAAATGCACTTCATGCATGGGGCAGAAACCTGCCAGTTCTGTTACTCGTATCATGGGCACAGGCAATCGGTATGGTCTTCTTCCTGCACTTGTTCAATGGCTTTGCACCACAGAATGTCCTGCAAACCATTCTGGTAGCCGGCGTTTCCTCTATGGCATATATGGCAATCATTTTCTGCTTGAACATGTATTGCGGAAAAATCGGCAGCTTTATCCTACTGGTGTTCATGGTTTTACAGCTCAGCGGCTGTGCCGGCACCTATCCATCCGAACTGTCCGCAAAATTCTTCCAAGTCATCAAGCCGTTTATGCCGTTCACTTATACGGTACAAGGCTTCCGCAGCGCGATTGCAACCGGCAGTGACATTACAAGCACCTATGTGGTGATGCTCGCATTGACCGTTGTCTTCACACTGCTGATGATTCCGGCTTACAAGCGGAAGTGGAAACATGACCAGACATTGGAGGCTCTTCCGGAAGAAAACAAAAACAGAGCCATTTCTTCCAAAAAAGAAGCCGTTTCTCAGTAAAAATCGGAAACAAATATAAAAACAGCAGGCGGTAATGATTACCGTCTGCTGCTGTATATAGATGCACGGAAATCAATTTTTAAATGATGGTATCAATTTTACGCCGCAGGCGACTGCGGTCAAGCTGGCTCAGCTTGGCGGAAGGGGATTGTTAAGGGGAACAAGCTGTTCCCCTTAACGGCGTGTGCAATCAGAACGCTTTTTCATCTAAGAGAAAATCGCTGTCCGCCATCTGAAAAAAACAAAACGGTACGAAATGCAGAAATTTCGTGTCGTTAGACTGCAAATTGCGGTACGGAACAGGGCGGACAGCGGTCACAGGCAGACAGCGTAGCGAATCTGCCGGACGGTTCAGACAAGGTTTCCCTAAGAAATCCGAAAATTGATTTCCGTGATATAGATGAAAAATAGATTGACAATTTCGATTTCTTTTGTTATCATTTTAAGATAAGGGCTTGCCCCATCTACAACGCCTATCAAACATTCTGACGAAAATTGCTGCCCATGCAGCAGAAAGAAGGATCTCCTATGCAACAAACCATCCCCTCTGCCCCTTCCAGACAGGAACGCCGTGTCCGTCGCACCCGGGCAATGATTCTCAATGGATTTATCCAGCTCATGCAGCAAAAACCTGTCAAAGATATTTCCGTACGGGAACTTGCCGACCTGGTAGATATTAACCGCTCCACCTTCTACCTGCACTATACAGATATTTACGATCTGTTGGAACAAACGGAAAACAACCTGATGGAACAATTCCTTGCAATTATTGACACTGACGAAAAAGAACATACCTTACAGGAATTTTCAAAAAAACTGGAACGTTTCTTTACGGTTTTATCTGAAAACCAGCCGCTTTGCCGTGCTCTGATGAGTCCCAACGGAGATATTGCATTTGTGCGGAAACTGGAAACCCTGATTGCAGAAAACGGAATCAAAAAGCTCCGGATGCTCTCCAATGAAGAGGAACTGGATGCACAGGATTTAGAGTACGTCACCAGCTTTTTCCTCTCCGGCTGCATCGGCATGGTAGATATCTGGTTACAAAACAACTGCAAACAGTCCGCTCAACATATGGCGGCACTCTCCACGAATCTATTCCGTGCCGGCATCCAAGGCGTTACCAAACAACAACTGCAATAATTTGTGCAAACTGCTATCTTTCCACGCTGTATTTTCGTCGATTTTTTTCAAAATCTGCAATTGCATTTTAGAACAAGCTGTGTTATAATAAAGGTTAGTCATGATGTCATAAAACCCGATGACATCCGCATATGGTCGTTCCATCTGCAAGAAAGCGGTACCGTGTCACTTCCGCTTTTCGCTGACAAACCCACTCGCATATGCAGAAAATTTTGAAGTTACAGCAGGAGGTAACAAGTTATGCCAAATATTAAATCCGCTAAGAAGAGAGTTCGTGTCAATGCTACAAAGGCTGCTGCCAATAAGGCAAGAAAATCCAACCTGAAGACCATGATCAAGAAGGCTGATCTGGCTTGTGCAGAAAACACCGCTGATAAGGAAGCTGCTATCCGCGTTGCCATCAAGAAGGTAGACCAGGCTTGTGCAAAGGGTCTGCTGCACAAGAATGCAGCTGCTCGAAAGAAGTCTCAGCTGGCTAAGAAGCTCAACGCTTCTGACTAAGACACGTTTTTCTGAAAACGGGGCAATTTTGCCACAAACCGCATGTTGTTAAGACATGCGGTTTTTTGTTTATTCGACGACGCTTTCTACATTCTGCGTCTCATTGCTGTTTGCAATTTCTGCGGTTTTATGGTATGATAGGAAACATGGCATTCTATTTTTGTCACCACTTCGCATACGATTTTAACAGCGTTCTGCAAACAGACAGTGTCTCAGGATACTGCTGATAATACGTGTATCGCTCTGCGGCGGTATGTGGGATTTCCTGCTCCTCCGTTAAAAATTGCATGGCAAACTGAAACAGCAGATTCTGATCACGGACATCCATACAGTGAATTTCTTTTCGCTCTTTCACTGCCTGCTTCAGCGTGTAGGCTGTTCCGCCCTCCGGCTTGCAGATCATACAGATCAAACGCCAACTATGGGCAATCATATAATCATTCCGCCGCAAAAAACTGTATTTGCCCTGCATTGGTATCGTGACCAGAGCATCTGTCTGCTCCACATACCGCATCATCTCAGCTTTTCCGCTTCGGCGGTTCTCCAAGTAGTGCAGACAGGGTTCTACTGCAATCAAATGCATCGGTACATTGCCATGCTGTTTTCGGTAGAGCAGATACTCTGCTGCCCAGAGATCCACGCCCTCTGCCAGTCCGTCCAGAAAATAACGAAATCCATCCTGCAATGCCAGTTCAATACAGCCGGCAAGCAATGTTTTCAATACATCCACCATCGGGAAACCCACTATCGTTCCCTGTGGAAAGGCATCTGGTCGATGCCCGCTGAAACAAACCGTCTGTCTGAGAGATTGTAAAAAAGCGGTATCCTGCGGATACCCGTCTGTCAAGATAGATGCAACCGGCTGCAAAGAAACTCCTCCTGTCTGATGGAATCCTATATTTTGAAAGATGGCAATTCCTGCGTATAGACAGATTGCACATTCTATGGTACAATAGAAAAATAAAAAATGTCCATTCCCCATTATACTCGGTTTTGGACAAAAGAACAAGAGATTTTTTTGGAAATCGCACAAACTTTGTGCTGAAAGAAGGAATCAACATGAAACAATCATCCGTATTACACCGTGCTTGGGCAGAGATTGACCTGTCCGCACTGGAACACAACGTTCGCTGTATTCAAGAGATTCTGCCGGAACACACCGACTTTATGGCAGTTGTCAAGGCAGATGCCTATGGGCACGGAGATGAGGGAATCTGTACCGCCCTGCACCAGATGGGCATTCACTGGTTTGCTGTCTCCAATCTGGAAGAGGCACTGGCGGTACGGCAGTATTGTCCAGACAGTGAAATCTTCATTCTGGGCTATACGCCGCCGGAACTGGCAAAAGAATTAACAGCAAACAATATTATACAGGGTGTCATGTCCGCAGAATATGCCCATGCACTGGCTGCAAACGCTGGAACCAAACCGGTTCGCTGCCATATCAAGCTGGACACCGGCATGGGACGAATTGGATTCCGCAGCAATGACCCACAGGCTTGTGTGGAGGAAATTCTGCCGCTGTTCTCCCTGCCACAGTTGAAAATAGAGGGACTGTACACACACTTTGCCGTGGCAGACTGCCCAAACGATGCGGAACATACCGCCTATACGGATGAACAGGAAAGACGCATTTTGGCTGTCTATGACCTGCTCGCAGACAACGGACACAAGCTGCCGCATCTGCACTTTATGAACAGTGCTGCAACTGTTTACCGCCCGAACCCTCGCTGTACACTGGCAAGAGTGGGCATTATTCTATATGGTCTGCTGCCGAATTATCCGGTTCCGGTTCCGCTGCCGCTGAAGCCGGTCATGACACTGAAATCTGTTATTTCACACATCAAGGAAGCAGAAAAAGGCGACTGCATCAGCTATGGCAGAACCTATACCATTCCGCATACCAGCCGGATTGCCACAGTGACCATCGGTTATGCAGACGGCTATGCCAGACTGCTTTCCAATAAAGCATATGCACTGGTACACGGGGTTGCCTGTCCGATTGTCGGGAGAGTCTGCATGGATCAGCTGATGCTGGATATTTCCGAGGTGGAAGAACCCGTACAGCCGGGGGATGAAGTGACGATGTTCGGCACAGAAGGCAATGCCACCCTTACGGCTGACGAACTGGCAGCCTTCTATGGAACCATTGGCTATGAAGTGGTTTGCGGCATTTCCAAGCGTGTGCCAAGAGTGATTGTAAACGGAAAATAAAAACGGTAATCCACGGAACACACATGATTATCCCCCTATCCATCTCATTCTCCGTATTGTATCCGCTTTCTCTTATAATAGGCTCTATTG
>JAEDGE010000249.1 GCA_016297675.1 Oscillospiraceae bacterium | reverse complement strand
CGGAAAATGGGCATACTAACCCATATCATTGCAAAGGAAAGGATTTTTACTGTGCATGAAATTACTCCGTGAACTCTATCACTATCGGGAAATGCTCTTCAGCCTTGTCCGGAAAGACCTCCGAGGACGCTACAAAGGCTCTGTCCTTGGCTTTCTCTGGACGTTTATCAACCCGCTGATGCAGCTGCTCGTCTATACATTTGTCTTTACGGTCATTCTGCCGTCACAGGTGGAGCACTATTCGCTCTATCTCTTCGTTGCCCTGATTCCATGGATTTTCTTCTCCGCTGCCATGACAGGCGGTGCCGGTTCGATTGTGGCACAAAAAGACTTGGTCAAAAAAATCTACTTTCCCCGGGAGATCATTCCCATTTCCTATGTCACAAGCTGCTTTGTAAATATGCTGTTGTGTTTCCTGATTATTTTTGCTGTCATGCTCTTCACCGGTGCCCCCTTCAATCCATTGGCTCTGCTCTGTCTGCCGGTGATTATGATTGTGGAATATCTGCTGGCACTTGGCATTGCCATGCTTGCTGCGGCTGTCACCGTCTATTTTCGGGATTTGGAACATATCTTAGGCATTGTTTCTATGATCTGGATGTACCTGACTCCCATTCTCTATCCAGAAACGCTTGTGCCGGAAAAATGGCAGGCACTCTATCACATCAATCCGATGACTTCCATCATCACTGCCTATCGGGATGTGCTGTATTGGGGCGTGATGCCGCAGCTGGCAACGCTGCTGGAGGCAGTCTTACTGGGGGTTCTGTTTCTGTTGTTGGGGCTGCTGTCCTTTTCCAAACTGAAAAAAGGCTTTGCGGAGGAGTTGTAAATCATGGCTGAAACAGAATATTCCATTCAAGTGGAACACGTCGAAAAAAGCTTTCGGGTATTTCTGGACAAGGGACAGAGTTTCAAAGAACGCCTGCTCTTCCGGAAACGCAGCCGCTATGAAATCCGTCCCGTGCTAAAAGATATTTCCTTTCGGGTGAAACGGGGGGAGGCCGTTGGTCTGGTGGGACACAATGGCTGCGGAAAAAGCACCACCCTGAAACTGCTCACCAAAATTCTCTATCCGGACAAGGGAACCATCACCATGCAAGGCAGAGTGTCCAGTCTGTTGGAACTGGGTGCCGGATTTCATCCGGATATGAGTGGTCGGGAAAATATTTACACAAATGCTTCCATTTTTGGTCTGACGAAAAAAGAGATTGATGCCCGCCTACAGACCATCATCGACTTTTCCGAACTGGAAGCATTCATTGACAACCCTGTCCGCACGTATTCTTCCGGTATGTATATGCGGCTTGCCTTTTCGGTTGCCATCCATGTCAATGCAGAGATTCTGCTGATTGATGAAATTTTAGGCGTCGGGGATGTCAACTTTCAGCAAAAATGCTTTCAGCGATTACAGGAAATCAAGGCTGCCGGAACGACCATTGTCATTGTGTCCCATGCGATGGAGCAGATTGAGCAGATTTGCGACCGTTCCATCTGGATTGACAACGGCAAAATTCGGGAAGAGGGGATTCCCAAATATGTCCATGAACATTATCTCTCTGCGATGGAAAAGGAACGCCTTGCACGAGAAACGGAACATGCCCCAAAAGCAAACGCAACTGCACAGGAACAGGCAGCGACTGACTCAGAAGCACCGCAGCTGCCGGACTTCTGCGAACCGACCGCCGTCCGGCTGGGGAACGGAGCAGTACAATTTACAAATGCCGTGATGCGAAACGCAGACGGGGAAGTCTGTCATGTGTTTCCGACAGGGGCAGCGATTACCGTAGAAATTGCCTATGCTGCGAAAGAAGCCGGATTAGAGGGCAATTTCGGCTATGGGATTTTTCGGGAGGACAGTGTCCACTGTTATGGAACAAATGTGGACATTGACTGTGACCGTCTGATTCCAGTCCAGAAAACAGGGCAGATCCGCTGGACATTTCAGAACCATCTGCTGCCGGGGAAGTATTTTTTAGATGTTGCCATTCACTCCAAGACAGGCGTCTTTTTTGATGATATTCGGCGGATTCAGTCGTTTACCGTGACAGCAACGAAACGAGATATTGGACTTTGCCGGCTGGAGACAACGTGGGATTTTGAGCAGAAGGAATAGGGGACAGAGCACAACTGCCAAAGGCAGCCTCTTCGCCGAGCGGAATCCGCTTGACCATAGTCGCCTGTGGCGTGCAGACTGTTTGATTGAGAGGAAATATGTTCTTAGGGAAACCTTGTCCGAACCGTCCGGCGAAGACGCTTCGCTGTTCGCCTGTGACCGCTGTCCGCCCTGTTCTGTACTCCAATTTGC
>JAEDGE010000248.1 GCA_016297675.1 Oscillospiraceae bacterium | reverse complement strand
ATCTCCATGCATCAATACAAATTCCTGATCTTGGGGTGGGTAGTCACCGCCCTGCTCCAGTTCTCGGTCAATGACTGCCATAGCAATGGCTTTGTTTTCATTTCTGCCGAACACGGCACCATAGCCGCTGGCAAGCTTCAGTTGTTCCTTGTCACTGGCGGAATTGAACGTTTCCACCTCTGTCAGCAGAATTTCACCCAAATAAATCGTTTCATTTTCTTTTCCCGGATAGGGAATTTCGAGTGCCACATAGCCGCTACGCAGCTCGCCCACCGTAGGATGTACCTGCCCGAATCCACGGAGCACCGAATATGCCAGACCCGACAGAAAACCTGTATCCGCTCTTGTCATAGTCTGGAGCCGTGCACTGCGTGGTGCCGGAAATTCCAGCAAATTTTCTGTCACATCATAGGGCGGTGTATTATTCTCTTCATAGGTATCCAGAAGCCCTTCCTCTTTTAGCATATCGGAAACACGGCTGTAGGTGTGAATCTGCTCTGGTGTCTGTTCACTCAAAATCTGCTGAAATCGCTGCTGCAACTCTGACGCTGCTTCATTCTCCCGTTCAAAGTGAATCAGACGATGGGTATAGTCATAAGTTGCCCCCAGAAGCTGCCCACCGGGAATGTCCTTAAATGCGGCAGAAATTCGCCGAATGACACGCATCTCGCCGGTGTCTGCGGTTTTCGTGTAATGGCTGCGTTTTAGCGTGGAGCGATAGGCACGCAGGAGAAAGACAGCTTCTTCTGTAGAACCTTCACACTGCTTCAGTGCCAGTGCCGCATAGGATCTGGCATACAAGCCTGCTTCGCTCATAACCTTGTCCACCAGAAGCCCGAACTTGTTTTCGATGGTTTCCAGTGCAACATCCTTGTCCGTACCGCTTCGGTAATAATCCAGCAACTGAATACTGGCTTCAATGGCCTCCTCGCCGCCAGACACTGCTACATATGCCATGCGGTTTCCCTCCTTCTCACCAATCTCGGAATGCAGGTCACATCGCCGCTATCCGTCACAAAAATCAGATCTACACCCATGGGATATTCATATTCCTGCTGGTCTCGCAGTGCAACTGCCTGCTGTATCGTTTCGGAACAGGAAAATTCCATTGTACCATCAACGCCTGGTCCATAGAGCATCATTGTCTGCTTGAGTTCGCCGCTGTTACGAATGATCAGAGTAGCACTGCGGTGAGGGTCAACCAGAGTACCGCACTTTGCCTGTGAAAAAATCGCCGAAAGTATTTGCACATTCGTCACAAAAATGTAATCTGCTTCACAAAAGGCTTTTTCTTCTGAAAGTGTCAATAGCTGAAGTTCTTCTCGGAGCGTCTCATTGCCACAGGCACAAAAACTGACTTCATTGTCCAAAAGCGTCATGCCCAGTGCCAGAAATGCACCGTGTTCCCCGAACATTTTCTCCTTCTGGGAGGTAATGGACACTGACCGACCGGGATTAGACATTCCCTCCAACAGCTGCCGGAACACCGCCTGCGTATCAAATACTTCGTCAAACCGATGGAGTGTTTTCATTGTGCCGCCTCCGAATCCATGGAGTGGAAATCCACCTTTGTTTTCTGGAACATAGCATTTTCCTGCTCCAGCCGCCGCATTTGCTGTGCTTCCCATTCCAGAAGCAAGTCCTCTTTCTGAAAAACGCCCTTGTTTTCTGCAGCGTCAATAATTGCCATATGCAACGTCTTTTCAAAATCATCACCCATGGTCACTGCCGTACCAACAGCACCATCCAGAGAAACCGTGGCTTCTGTGACGATGGCCTCGCCCAGATAAAATAAGCTTTGCTTGACCGGTTCCCGCATTTTGATCATCGTCAAAGACTTTTCCGGTTTTTTCACGATTATGACCGGATAGTTTTGCTGTAATTCCACACCAAGGGCAATGACATCTTCCCGGTCTGCCCTGGCAAGAATCTGAAACAATCGTTTCTTTTCCAAGAATCTTTCCTCCAAAATACAGCGGATTTTCGAATGATCCATTCTCGAAAATCCGCATCAAAATTTCAATTTTTAAAAATGAATCTACTTCACCTTTGTTTTAATTTTTGTTGAAACCATTTCCAACAGAATGACCGCAAGAACCACCACATAGGTCAGAAAACCCATTTCATGCAGGTCAAAATAGAAACTGCCTGCCATATACAGCTGGAAACCAATACCACCCGCACCGGCAGCTGCACCCATGGCAACCGCATTGGTAAAGTTGATCTCAAATCGCATAAATGTCCACGCCACCATACGGCTGATGGATGCCGGCAGGATTGCCTGAAATACAATCTGCCAGAAACCTGCAC
>JAEDGE010000247.1 GCA_016297675.1 Oscillospiraceae bacterium | reverse complement strand
CCATTCTTTTCTGGACGAGTGTGACCGGCTGGGCCTGCTGGTGTTCACGGAAATTCCCGGCTGGCAGCACATCGGCGGCACGGACTGGAAGCAGCAGGCCATGGAAAACACCCGGGAAATGGTCCTGCAATACCGGAATCATCCCAGCATCGTTCTGTGGGGCGTGCGGATCAATGAAAACGCTTGTATTGCTTCTGTTTTTGTTCGGAATCGTTTCCGGCGGAGAAATCAAAACGGATGGTACATCTTTTATTTTTCGTGCTCCGCAGAAAGTCTCCAGCAATTCCCGGATCATGATTCTGTTCGGCGGACGCAACTGGACAGGAGAAAAAACGCTGAACACCTATCATTTTGATGAACTTGCCGATAAACACTCTCTTTTCCTGCTTTCTCCATCTTTCCGTGACCGCTCGTATTGGGAGCCGGAGGCGTGGTCTGGGGAAGCTTTGTTAAAAGCAATTGCTGAATTGGAGAAGCTCTATCAGCTGACACCGCAAAAAATCTATCTTTACGGTTATTCCGCCGGAGGCCAATGCGCAACACTGTTCGCAAACTGGCTGCCTGAGCGAGTCTCCGCATGGGGAGCACATGCCTGCGGCGTCTATCCGGAAACAATTCAAACCAAAGCACCAGCCTTGTTGACCTGCGGACGCGAGGATTCCGCCCGTTTTCAGCTTTCTCAACTTTTTCTTTACCGCTATCGGGAGAACGGAGGGACATTGCTGTGGAAGCCTCTTGCAAGCGGCCATGATCTGTCTAAAGATGCACTTGATCTTGCCTATGCCTGGTTTGACGCCCTTTTGTCCGGCGTAGCCTCAATGCAATATGGCGAGGATGACACTTTTCGGATCGGAAAACGAATTGATGAAGAGTTTCGCAATCCGCTTTACAGCGATACAATCCGGAAATTGTGGCAAAAATGATGGAATTTACCTACAACGGCATGGTGCGCTGGGGCTTCGGCTTTGAGAATCCGAATCATGCGGCGGCCTTGTTCTGCGCCATATTGCCGCTTTTATGGGGGTGGAAAAAGTATCCATATCTTGGAATTTTCTTGTCTGCCTGTTTGATTGCTGCTTTGGTTTTTACCTGCTCCAGAACGGGTTTGCTCGTTTTGTGTCTTGAACTGGCTGTCTATGCGGTTGTTTCCGAGCGAAAAAACTGGAAATGGCTTGTCGGGCTGTTTCTTTTTGCCCTTGTTTGCACAGAAACCATTGGTTTGTTCGGACGTTTTACTTTGGATGGAGCGATAACCAATCGTCCGCAGATCTGGCTTTCGGGATTGAAACTTTATGCGGCAAATATTGGCGGTGTCGGTGCTGGAAATTCCGGACGGATTGCTTCTGCGTTTCTTCTTTCGGAAGGAATTCAATCTCGGACGCTGGTCAATTCCCATTTGACTTTGCTGACAGAATATGGAATTTTTGCAGGGTTGCTTTGGTTTACTTTGTGGTTCTATGCTCTGTTAACCGGTTTTCGGAAAAAGCGTGTTTGGATTGCTCTGACCGGACTTTTTATTTCAGCCGCGATGTCCACAATATTTGACGGAGGCAACCTTTTTGTCTTTCAACCTGCGAGGTCGAATTTCTGGATGGCCTGGTTGCTCCAACTCTTCTGTTTTGCTTTGTTGTTCTTCTGCATATTCCATCGAATTGACTGGAAACAACTGGGAACAGCATTTGCAATTGCACTTTTTATTTGCCTTGTACCGTGCGTTCTCTATACTCCAGATATTCCGCGAGTTCAGAAAGAGTATCTTGTAAAAAACAGTTTGACTTCGCCTCCGCTGTTGATTTATGATTCCGAGTGGACCTTGCGCGATTTGCGTCCGTTTTGTGCAGACGGCGGAATTCTTGCATTGCAGAGCGGATTCCCTAAAGTAAAATATAAAGGACATATCAGCCGGACATTGTACTTTGGAGAAGTCTGTGCAAACGCCGCAGATTCTGCGAAGCCATTCTATTTTGTCAGTCCATCGGAGTTTGTTCGTTTTCCCCACGGTCTTGCCGGGGTTTTTCTGCCGGAATTCGGAGATACTGAAGAATTGAAATTGCGTCTGAAAGAAGCAAAAATTCCAGTCCTCCCGATGCCATGAGTTGAATTTTTATATATTTTGTCGGTAATGTCCAAGAAAATCCGTACATCTAGCGAGATAAAGACTTTGCAATACACTCCGCTTGCCAAGAGGTGACTATATTGTAGGTTTATTATTTTTAGGTCTGTGTAACGAATTTTCTGTAAAATCGCAAAGGGAGCCAGTGCGAGGAGGCACTTGAATTGGCAAAAAAAATGTGATAAGTTCTCCGAACTGCTTT
>JAEDGE010000246.1 GCA_016297675.1 Oscillospiraceae bacterium | reverse complement strand
TTGCTGATAATCTTGTCACAGGATACCGCAGTGCAGTTCCGGAAACGGCAAAGTTTTATGAGGGAGATATCCGGGACGCTGCCTTTCTGGATGAACTGTTCAGTTCAGAGAAAATCGACGCTGTGATTCACTTTGCGGCATTTTCTCTGGTAGGCGAAAGCGTCACCAATCCTCTGAAATATTATGACAACAATCTCTGCGGCACAAAGGTACTGCTGGAAGCAATGGTGCGCCACGGCATTGACAAAATTGTCTTTTCTTCTACAGCGGCAACCTACGGCGAACCTGAGAACATTCCAATACTGGAAAGTGACAGAACCTGTCCGACAAATCCATACGGTGAAACAAAGCTTGCCATGGAAAAGATGTTCCACTGGACGGCAAAGGCACACGGACTGCGTTATGTTTCCCTGAGATATTTCAATGCCTGCGGTGCAGACGAAAGCGGCACCATCGGAGAGGCACACAATCCGGAGAGCCATTTGATTCCACTGATTTTACAGGTGCCGAACGGCAAGCGAGAGGCAATCTCTATTTACGGCACGGATTATGATACTCCCGACGGAACCTGCATTCGTGATTATATTCATGTTACCGACCTGGCACAGGCGCATATTCTTGCGGTTCAGTATCTGATGAACGGCGGAGAAAGCGATATTTTCAATCTGGGAAACGGTATCGGCTATTCTGTCAGAGAAGTAATTGAAACAGCAAGGGCTGTTACCGGACATTCTATTCCGGCAATAGAAACCGAACGTCGTACCGGTGATCCGGCAAGACTGGTTGCTTCCAGCGAAAAGGCACGGAAAATCCTTGACTGGAATCCGGTGCATGACAGTCTGGAGGAAATTATTGCAAGCGCATGGAACTGGCACAAAAATCACCCTAACGGATATAAAGAATAGGAGTTGAGCATATGATTTATGATGATATTCAGCGGCTGATAAGCTACGCTATAAAAAACGAACTGATAACTTCAGAGGACGTTTATGTTATACGCAATCATTTTATGGAGGTATTTCAGCTGGCAGAATGGCAGGAATCCGAAGCAGACTGCCATGATGCAGATATTGATACACTGCTCTGTCCACTGGTTGGTTATGCCTGTTCACACAATATCATTTCTGACACAACTGCCTCCCGTGACTTGTTTGATACAAAGCTTATGGGTATTCTTACACCCATGCCCAGAGAGGTAACAGCTGAATTTCACCGGCGTTATGCAAAATCTCCGGAAACAGCTACGGACTGGTATTTTAATTTCAGTCAAAAGGTAAATTATGTTCGTCAGGGCAGAATTGCCAAGGATTTAAAGTGGACCTACGAATCAGAGTATGGCACACTGGATATCACCATAAATCGTTCTAAACCGGAGAAAGACCCGAAAGATATTGCAGCTGCAAAATCAGTTCAAACGGCAGCATATCCCAGGTGTCAGCTTTGTCCGGAAAATGCAGGCTTTGCAGGAAATCTGAATCATCCGGCAAGACAAAATCTGCGCCCTATACCATTGAAAATCAGCGGAGAACCATGGCAAATACAATATTCTCCCTATGGTTATTACAATGAGCATTGCATTGTTTTCAATGAAAATCACACTGCAATGAAAATTGATGATACAGTCTTTGAAAAGCTGTTTGACGTACTGGATTACCTTCCCCATTATTTTATTGGTTCCAATGCAGATTTGCCGATTGTGGGCGGTTCAATTCTCAGCCATGAGCATTTTCAGGGCGGAAGATACACATTTGCAATGGAACAAGCACAAATTGAAAAGAATTTCTGTATACCACAGTTTTCAAACGTACAGGCAGGCATTGTGAAATGGCCCATGTCTGTTATCCGGCTGAAATCCGAAAACAGAAGCAGTCTATCCGCAGCTTGCAACTACATTCTGAAAAAATGGCGTGGCTACAGCGATGAAAATGCTGACATACTGGCAGAAACAAATGGAACACCGCACAACACAATCACGCCTATTGCACGTATGAACGGCAGCCTTTATGAATGCGACTTGGTTTTGCGCAATAACCGTACAACAGAAGAACGTCCCCTGGGACTGTTTCACCCAAATCCATCTTTACATCACATCAAAAAGGAAAATATCGGTTTGATTGAGGTAATGGGACTTGCTGTATTACCATCACGTCTTGCAGAAGAACTGAGTGCCGTGGAGAATGCACTGTTGTCTGGAAAAGACCTTAACGATAATCCGCAAACTGCTGCTCATGCTGAATGGGCTGAGAAAATATTGCAGAATCATCCGGATTTTTCAAAAGAAAATGCTTCAGATATTGTTCGTGCAGAGGTTGGAAAAGTTTTTGAACAGGTTTTGCT
>JAEDGE010000245.1 GCA_016297675.1 Oscillospiraceae bacterium | reverse complement strand
AGGTACAAGAGGATTTACATATATACAGTCCCCGACGCTCAGTTCAAAGGATTCGGAACCTATGCTGAACTCGACTGTGCCTTCAAGCACAAGGCAGATTTCATCCCCTTTATGCGAGGTGAACGGATCGCCATACTGTTTGCCTGGTTCAACAGAAAGATATGTTGCAAACATCTTTCCGTTAAAAGGTGTAAGTTCCGAAATCAGGCCGGATTCTGGCTGTGTCTCAATTCGCTGCCTGTCCTCCTTCCTGCAAACCATCGTCCCCTGTTTTGCCATATTGAAAAACGCCGGCAAATCAACCCCTAGTGCTGTGCAGATTTTTTGCAGCGCTGAAACTGTGGGGCTGTTTATATCACGTTCGATGTTGCTGATAAAGCCTATAGACATATCTGTTTTTTCCGCGAGCTGCTTGATTGTCAAATTTTTAGCCATCCGAAGCATTTTTATCTGTTTCCCGACTTTCATTCACTACACTCCAAAATAACAAGAATGATTCTTAAATTTAACGCTTATTGTTTTGGCCAACAGCATCCGCTTTTATTATCGCTTCAGCCAGTGATTCAACTGTGACTGCAAATGGTTCGTTTTTCAAATGGGAAGAGTGCTGCACAGCATATTCTGCAATCTTTACGGCTGTTTCATGGTCGGCTTCAATTCCAAAATCGTCCAGTGCCGTGGGAAGCCCAATATCCCTGCACAATTCCAGAACTGCCTGAAATTCCTCCGCAGGGCAGTTTTCCAGAATCATCTGGCAAAGCAAGCCGAATGCAACCTTTTCCCCATGGTAAGTTTTCTTTGTTGCAAAGAAGCCCAAAGCACCATGAAGCCCATGGGCAACTGCGCAGCTTGTATTTTCGAACGCCAACCCGCTTAGATAGACATTATTTTCGATCACCTCATCAAGCGCTTTATTGATGATACCCTTAGAAAATGCTTCGAGGGCCTCTCTGCCGTGGGCTATGAGAACATCAAAGGTGGCTCTTGCAATGATCTGGGCCACGCAACATGAACGATATCCATCGTCGATATAATTCAGCGCACCTGACTGACTGCCTGCACGCGCTTCAAAATAAGTAGCAAGCGCATCGCCTATTCCCGAAATAAAGAGCCGCCGGGGAGAGCGCAGAATGAGATCTGTATCAACCGCAATCATGTCCGCCCTCTTGGGCAGACGGAGAGCACCTATATATATGCCGTTTTCGTCATACAGTACGGACATTGCACTGGTTGCAGCATCACACGAAACCACTGACGGCATCAGAATAAGAGGGAGATTAAGGCTGCCAGACACAATTTTCGCTGTGTCCATCAGATTGCCTCCACCAATGCCGACAACAACCTCTGCGGCAAAACGCTCTGCAATCTGGATGAATTCAGAGGCGCTTTTTTCACAGCAGGCCCCCTGAAACAGGGCGCAACAGCAAGTATCATTCTCGGGGTATCGCGCAG
Source organism: Oscillospiraceae bacterium (assembly GCA_016297675.1). Classification (GTDB taxonomy): domain Bacteria; phylum Bacillota; class Clostridia; order Oscillospirales; family Ruminococcaceae; genus Ruminococcus_C. The sequence continues at coordinate 891 of JAEDGE010000245.1, read as the reverse complement.
AAAGCCTCGATGAAACCTGTTCAAAGAGTGAGTTGGTGATTATATATAGGACTTTAGTGCCGTAATGCTGTGCATATTCAGGCAGCCTGTCCAGCAGACCCTGCCCTTGCAGATATTTTCCCGGCGAAGCAAAACAATATATTTTACCGCTTTCTTTTGAACTTTCATCTTTTTTGTCGGAAAGAAATGTTATTTTCTCGTTGTTAAATAACAAAATGTTCTGCCCCCCTAAACGGCCGGTTAAAAATTGCGTCCGTTAAATCCCCAGACTGTGGTCGGAAAATAACTGATGTAGATTCTGTCTGGCTGGATACCCAGTATTTCCGAAACTGCTGTTGTGGTTTCCGCAGTAAACAGCTCTGCTGTGTCTCTGTCGATTGCGCCAAAAAGCTTTACTTCGATGTATACAGCGTCATCCCGGCTTCCGCCAAAGTATAGGTTGGCGTTGTCATTGATTTGGCACATCAACCACTTCTCAGTCTTTCTGGGAATTAGCTCAATTTTTTCCCCAAGCGTCTGCTTGAGAAGGTCCTGGTCTACGCGTGAAACGGTCTTATTTGTTGTAACACTGATATGCGGCATAATACATACTCCCTTTCCAAAATAATCCTTTTTCTTTGGTCATATTATATTCGGACTTTAGCCGTAACGCAACATTTTTCTGACGCAATGTTCTGTCACCGGCAAAAGTAGAATATGGCGCAGATGATTACAGCGAGCAAACGCGGCATGTGAAAAAACACAAAATATCATAAATATAGATTTTATATGATATTTTTGATTTCAAATATATGAAATTATTCTTAGTATACCATCTTTGACAAAATAATCAAGTCCTCTGATCAAGCCTTCTGAAATCGTCTTCATCAGGGAGCTTTGCTCCAGGGGACA
>JAEDGE010000244.1 GCA_016297675.1 Oscillospiraceae bacterium | reverse complement strand
CGTGTACAGGTACTCCGCTTGCTCCATGCCAATGCGGAGCAAATCGGCTTTCATGAGGGTGAAGTGCTGTTTTTCTCCATTCTCTATGGTGACAGCGCAATTCGGCAGGCCTGTGCGGAGCTGGGAATTGCGGCCTTGACAGAGAAACGGGCCGCAAACATTCGCTGTGATATAAACTACGCACATATGGACGGTCTGGATCGCTGCCTGCGGGATGATTTTACATGGGCTCTTCGCCGGGCAAAGCCGGATGATTTTAAGAGAATCTTGGCGGATATTCTGCCTATGCTGGGTGAAAAGCAAATGCAGCTGATGCCTGCGGATCTGTATGAAGACATTACGGACAAAAAACAGTTTTTTACAGGCTATTGTGCCGAGGAAGTGTTTGAGTTGGCACACAAGCACACCAATCTGACGGACAAGGTCAAGAAATGGGATATGCTGTACGCACTGGCAGATCAGAACAACGCATCCGGTATGCAGTATGCGCTGGAGCAGGAATGGATCAGCAAGCCCAAGGATCTGGAGACCCTGCTGAAGTATGTGCAAAATAAGGGGTGTGTCAATGCGGCATTGATCGGCAGCATTATGGACAAGCTGGAAAAAACTTCATCCGGGAAAAGAAAATCGGCCCCCTTGACGCTAAACACAAACCCCACGTCTGTTGCGGAAATGAAGAAGATATGGGGATTCAAAAAGCAGGAAGACGGAACGCTGATGATAACAAGCTACAAGGGGGAAGAACAGAATATCGTTATCCCGGCGCTGATCGGAAAAACGGAGGTAACTGCAATCGATGCAGATACATTCAACCCCAATGCTCCCCGTATAACCGAAATACAGAAAGAAATTCGTTTGAATATTATCTCAATTGAATTCCCTGGAAGCATCAAAGTAATTCCGCAGAATATGTTCATATACTCCGCCCAGGCTCACGGTAAGCTAAATAGAATCATTCTGAACGAAGGCATTGAAAAAATATGCAGTGGCGCATTTAGAAATTGCATCGGCATTGAAGAAATCGTTATTCCCAACAGTGTAAAAGAGATTGGAAATTATGCATTTCTCGGCTGTCGAAAATTAAAAAAGATTCAGCTGCCGAATGGTATTGAATCTTTGACAACGGGTGTTTTCGAAGGTACGGGGCTGGTGAATTTCGCTGTTCCGGATACAGTGATTAATTTCGGCAGCAGTATATTCAAAGATTGCGCGGATATGGTTTCCGTGACGCTGTCCGATTCAATGGATAAAATTCCGGATTATATGTTTTCCGGATGTGTTTCACTTTCGACCTTTGACTTATCGGATAATATTTCGGCTATAGGCAACGGAGCCTTTTCAAGATGTTCTTTTGAAGAATTTGTTGTGCCGGAAAGTGTTAAAACCATAGGGCTTAGGGCATTTGATAACTGCAAGAAATTGAAAAGCATCAGGTTGCCGAAGGAAACAGCTATGGCTGATGAGGCGTTTCTCGGTTGCTGCGGATTGGCAAATGAACGGGGACAGATTGTTGTTAATGGAAAGCTGTTTGGCATTCTCGATTCAAGCGGAGGCAATGGCCTTACTGTGGAAGATGCACTGAAGCCTCTGGTTATCGGGAGTGAAATCACAGATATAGCCGTAAGCCGAGATTCCCTTCCGGAAATCACCTGCAGAGAATGCTCCGAAACGGGGACGGAAATCGATGTATCTGCGCTTGCTGTTGGTGATGAGGTGTTTTTCGGCAGATTTCCCGAGTCAGAAGATTTTATCATGAAGCCGCTCAAATGGCGCGTACTCGATATTGTCGACGGCAAAGCACTTTTAATCACGGTGCGAGAAATCATCAGCCAGCGAGAAAAATTGAAGCAAACAGACACATGGGATGTTTGCCCGGTGAGAAAATTGCTGAACGATGGCTTTTATAAAACGGCATTTGCCGAGCTTGAACAGAATCAAATTGTTCTGTCAATGATTAGCACTCCTAAAAACAAGGAGCAGCGGGTTGACGGAGGTCCGGATACGGAGGACAGAATTTTCCTCCTCAGTAAGGAAGAAGTTGAAAAGTACATGGCGGCGGAAGAAAGCAGAAAATCCGAAGCAACGGAATATGCGCATAAGCAGCATTCCGCAAGGCGCGATACCGGGTTTTGGCAGTTGCGTACACCGGGAAAAGACGGCTGGGGGTCGGTAGCGATTTCGGATTACTCCGGCAATTTCAGTGCATCAACCGGCAACCATGTCGGATACAGCTATTTGAGACCGGCTATGTGGATACGGTGATATGCATCAATGATTAAGCATTCAAAAAATGCGATTTGCTCGGCATCCATGCCCTTGCAGGCAACTATGCCGAGCAGTATGCAAAAGAACATAATATCTGCTTTGTTGCA
>JAEDGE010000060.1 GCA_016297675.1 Oscillospiraceae bacterium | reverse complement strand
CACGGTGGTGTGAGAGGTCGGCTTCTCAATTAATGGGTAGCTTCCTACTCGATTACTGCCCTCTATTGCAAAAAACAATGTTGTTTGCAATGCCGCCAAAAGCGGCTGCAAAGCCTATGTCTTTGCAAGGGCAGTATAAGAAGTGTGGTTTTGTTTGTTAGATTCGTTGTGCCAGCCGTTCTGAATAGGCAGAACGAAATGCGTCGAACCGGTCTTCGTCCAGTGCTTCTCGAATTTTTTCCATGAGGGTATTATAGAAATAGAGGTTGTGTGTAACCGCCAATCGTCCAGCAAGTTGTTCTTTTGCCTTGAATAGATGACGAATATAGGCTCTGGAGAAGTTCCGGCAGACCGGACAGTCACACTTCGGGTCGAGTGGCTGTGGGTCGGTTTCGTAGCAGGCATTTGTGATGTGCAGAATGCCGTCCCAAGTAAAGACGGTGCCGTGTCTGGCATTTCGGCTGGGCATGACACAGTCAAACATATCTACCCCTCTTGCAACGGCTTCAATGATATTGGAGGGGGTTCCAACGCCCATCAGATACCGTGGCTTGTCCTTCGGCATAAACGGTTCTACTTCTTCGATGATGTGGTACATCACGTCAGTTGGTTCGCCGACTGCCAGACCGCCGATGGCATAGCCGTCCAAGCCCATGGTTGCGATTTCTTTCATATGAGCCGTTCGCAAACCATCAAATGTCCCACCTTGATTGATGCCGAACAGCATTTGTTTGGGGTTAATCGTGGTAGGATCTGCATTTAACTGTGCCATTTTCTCTTGACAGCGGTGCAGCCAGCGGGTGGTACGGGCACAGGAAGCTTTCACATAGTCAAATGGAGAGGGATTTTCCACACATTCATCAAATGCCATCGCAATGGTAGAAGCAAGGTTGGATTGAATCTGCATACTTTCTTCTGGTCCCATGAAAATCCGTTTGCCGTCAATGTGCGATTGGAAATAAACGCCCTCTTCCTTGATTCGCCGCAATTTTGCAAGGGAGAACACTTGAAAGCCGCCGCTGTCGGTCAGAATGGGTTTGTTCCAGTGCATAAAAGCATGCAGTCCACCCATTTTGCGGATAATGGTATCTCCGGGGCGAAGGTGAAGGTGATAGGTGTTGCAGAGTTCGATCTGGCATTTCAGTTCTGCCAGATCGACAGAGGAAATACCGCCCTTGATGGCAGCAGCGGTTCCGACATTCATAAAAAATGGTGTTTGAATGGTACCGTGTACCGTTTCCAGCACGCCTCTTCTGGCAGTGCCCTCTGTTTTCAAGCATGTATACATAATGACTCCTTATTTTTCTCCTATATTATAGATTTTCAATGGAAAACGGCAGGGAAGGCTGCTGATCTGCTGGAATCACATTGCGATTTGCGTAAAATGTTTGTTTTAGTGTCGCAATATCTTTGATGATGTGATCCAGTGCACACATAATTTGTTCCATTTGCAGAGCTTCCTGTGCATCAATTTTTCCATCCTGCATAATGGTGACGAGTTGTTGAGAAATACTGTGCATTGCCTGTGATGAACCAAGAAACCGCAGCACCAGCCGATCCATGTTTTCAGTGGTCAAAGCATCTGCAGTTGTTTCTTTGAGCAGAGCGTCAATGGAAACATCAAACAGTTCACTGATGGCAATTAATTTTTCAATTTCCGGAAAAGAAATTCCGGATTCCCATTTGGAAACGGACTGCCGGCTGACATGCAGTTTGTCAGCAAGTCCCTCTTGGGAAAGTCCAGCCTGACTCCGGAGCAGACGCAATTTATCCGAAAAAATCATTTTCGTGTGACCTCCTGATGGATCATCAAAATTTTAGCTTGTAGAAAAACATGCAATTACTTTTATTATAGCATACAGCGGCAACAGTGTCAAATTTTTTGCAGCAGTACATAAAGAACGCACCGGAAAAATTCCAGTGCGTTTCGGTCTTTTTGTAGGATTGTGTTGTTTCAGATTATTCCCACTGCAGCACAAATCAGGACAAGAACTCCCAGAACGATTCGATACCAGCCGAATACCGTAAAGTCATGTTTGCGAATATAGTTCATCAGGAATCGAATGATAAAGAGCGAGACTGCAAAGGCACTGACCATGCCAACCAATAAAATAGCAAATTCCATACCAGTGAAGTGCAAACCGAATTTCAATAGCTTGAGCAAGCTTGCACCAGCCATAACTGGTACAGCAAGGTAGAAGGTAAATTCCGCAGCGGCAGTTCGAGAAACGCCCAACAGCAGAGCTCCAACAATGGTTGCACCGGAACGAGATGTACCGGGGAAAATTGCGGCAATCAATTGGAATACACCGATTAGCAGAACGGTTTTATAGTCCAGACCGCCAATGGAGTGAATGCGAGGCTGTCGATTCTTATGCCAGCGTTCAATGAAGATAAAGGCTACACCGAATAAAATCAGCATAATGGCAACCGTCAGCGGATTATAGAACAATGCATGAAAAACATCGTCAAACAATAAACCAATGACCGCAGCCGGAACACAGGCAACAAGGACTTTACACCACATTTGCAAAATGTCTTTTTGAATACAGGCACCGAAACCGGTCGGCGTCAGTGGATTGGGATTGGAATCTTTTTTGTGAAACGGCCACAGGTTTTTCCAGTACATAACCACCACTGCCAGAATCGCACCGAGTTGAATGACAACATCAAACATTTCCTTGAAGGCATCGCTGGCATCCAGTTTGAGAAAGGCATCCACCAAAATCAGGTGACCGGTGCTGCTGATGGGTAGCCATTCGGTAATCCCTTCTACAATGCCCAAAAAGAGTGCTTTTAAGAGTTCCCAAAACATAAGTAAAAAACTTCCTTTCCGTGTTGTTTTTCTATTATAACACAAATATGAAAGAGCGTCAATTTATTTGGGGGGTTTTTTTATAGGAATTGTATCCGTTTATTTTCGAGAAATGGACAGCTCTGCTCTTTCTCACAGAAATCAATTTTCGGATTTCTTAGGAAAATCTTTTCCAAACCGTCCGGCAGAATCGCTACGCTGTCTGCCTGTGACCGCTGTCCGCCCTGTTCTGTACCTCAATTTGCAGTCTAACTACACTAAATTTCTGCATTTCGTCCCGTTTTGTTTTTTCAGATGGCGGACAGCGGTATCTTGTTTCTCATCCGTTTTCTTATCCGAATTTGCAATGTTCCGCAGGGGGCAGCTTGCCCCCCTTTTTAGAGGATGCCCTTCCCCTTTGTCGGCTACGCCGACATTTCCCCACACTGTGTGGAATCACCCTCGCCAAGCTGAATCAGCTTGACCATAGTCACATGTGGCGAAAAAATTTACACCGTCATTAAAAATTGATTTCCGTGGCTCTTTCTTCAAACCGCTTTACAAATATCATCAAAAATGCTATACTAAAACCAGTAAAAATAGAAAGGAGATACCCCCTATGCAGGCAACAACCAACGAACCAACTTTTCAGCAACTGCAATTAAAATATTTGCAGCGATTGGCAGAACAATATCCCACCATTGATAAAGCTGCTGTTGAAATCATCAACCTGCAAGCCATCCTGAATCTTCCAAAAGGGACGGAACACTTTATCACCGATATTCATGGCGAATATGAAGCATTTTCTCATGTACTCAAAAATGGATCCGGTTCTGTCAAGAAGAAAATTGATGAAGTATTTGGACATACACTGACCCACGCCGATAAGAAATCACTTGCAACGCTGATTTACTATCCAAGGGAGAAAATGGACATTGTCAAAAAAACAGAACGGCATATGCAGGATTGGTATAAAATTGTACTGTACCGTCTGATTACTTTGTGTAAAACACTTTCCTCCAAATATACCCGTTCCAAAGTGCGGGAAGCATTGCCGGCAGATTATGCATTTGTGATTGAAGAGCTGATTACTGAAAAGCCGGAAGTGTTGGACAAAGAGGCTTATTATGAAACCATTATTGATACCATTATTCAGATTGACCGTGCGGAGTCATTTATCGTTGCTCTATCCAAATTGATTCAGCGGTTAGCGGTAGAGCATCTGCATATTTTGGGCGATATCTACGACCGTGGACCTGCACCACATAAAATTATGGATAAGCTGTTGCAGTATCATTCTCTGGATATTCAGTGGGGTAATCATGACATTGTCTGGATGGGAGCTGCTGCCGGACAGCTTGCCTGCATTGCTACGGTTATCCGCAATTCTGCCCGTTACGGCAATCTGGACATTCTGGAAGACGGTTATGGCATCAATCTGCTGCCGCTTGCCACCTTTGCGATGGCAGCTTATCAGAATGATGACTGCAAACAATTTAAGCTGGAAGGAAATGCAAAGGCGTATAATTCAGCGGAAACCGCCTTGCATATGAAAATGCATAAGGCGATTGCCATTATGCAATTCAAATTGGAAGGGCAGTTGATGGTAGCACATCCTTCTTTCCAGATGGAACATCGTCGGTTGCTGCATCATATCAACTATGAGACCGGAACCATTTCCTATGAAGGAAATACCTATTCCTTGTTAGATACGCATTTCCCAACCATTGATCCGAAAGATCCCTATGCACTGACACCAGAGGAGCAAACGGTAATGGAACGGCTGCAATCTGCATTCCTGCACTGTGAAAAGTTACAGCGACATGTAAAACTGCTGCTGCACCGAGGCAGTTTATATAAGGTATGCAACGGCAACTTGCTTTATCACGGTTGTGTTCCGATGGAAGAGGATGGTTCATTCCGTAAGGTAAATATCTATGGAACAGAATACAGTGGAAAAGATTTGTATGACTGCTTGGAGAGCTATGTCAGAAAGGCATTCTTAGCAGTCGATCCCATGGAACAGGAAAAGGGAAAAGATATTCTGTGGTATATCTGGACAGCAAAAGATTCACCGCTTTATGGAAAAGATAAAATGACTACATTTGAACGGTATTTTCTGGCGGAAAAAGAGACGCATAAAGAACAGAAAAATGCCTACTATCGTTTTTTGAACGATGAAACAGTCATGAACCGGATTTTAGCAGAATTTGGACTTGGAGAACATTCTCACATTGTCAATGGACACGTGCCAGTATTGCAAATTGCAGGAGAAAGTCCGGTAAAATGCGGCGGAAAAGTGATGATTATTGACGGCGGTTTTTCTAAGGTGTATCAGGAGAAAACCGGTATTGCTGGCTATACGTTGATTTACAATTCCTATGGTATGATGTTGGTGGCACATGAGCCGTTTACCTCTACGGAAGAGGCAATCCAAAAAGAAACCGATATTCATGCTGACCGCATTTCCGTTATGGCAGCCCCGAAACGCTTACAGGTGCGGGATACTGACCGTGGCAGAGAGATTCAGGAAAGAATTGATGAACTGATGCAGCTTCTGGATGCTTACCGTAGCGGTGCGTTGCAGCAAGAACGGTCTTTTTTTGATGGGAAATAAGGAATTGTTTTCTCGAAAAAAAAGTAGAGCTTTCTTACAAAAGTGCGAAATTCTTATAAAAATTGCATAAAATTGTTGCAATTCTCTGTGAAATATGGTATACTATATTTAAATTTGCGGAAGATGCAGAAGAGTTTGTGCATTTTTCCAGAAAATACAGTCTTTTTCTGCTTCTGTCAGTGGCAGACGGTTTACAAATGCAATATCGGATGCCGGGTCACTCCAAGGAAAATCCGTGGCAAACAGGATGTTTTCCACGCCATGTTTCCGGATGATCTGCATCAGTAAATCCGGTGCAATATAGCTTAAAATAAAGCTGATATCAAAATAAACCGGTTTGCCGCAAAGCAGCGACAGCACTTGTTCATACATTCGATTTGCACCGCCATGTGCCAGTACGATCAGCGGTTTTTCTGGTGTTGTATCACCATAAACTTGCTCCAGCATATGGAGAATCCGTTCCGGTGTGCAATGTACGGTTTCTGGAAAGCCGTCATCTACACCGGAATGAATGACAACCGGCAAATTCAGTGCGACACATTGCCGCAAAATACGAATGTATTTGGGATCATCAAGAAAAGTCTGTTGATAATCTGGATGCAGTTTGATGCCGTACAGACCGGCTTGTTGGATTTGCAGTAAGTGTTCTTCTGGTGCTGGGTCATCTGGATGGATACCACCAAATGCGAAGATATTTGGATTTTGGTTGCAGACAACAGCATATTTTAAAATGCTGTCAAATTGTTTTGGATTGGTGACAACCGGCAGTGTGACACTGTGCGTGACACCGCTTGTCTGCATGGAGGACAGTAAGGAAGAAAATGTTCCATTTCCATATGGTTGGCTTTGACTTTTTTCGGCGAGCATTGTAATTGTCTTTTCGGCAATTGCCTCTGGAAATACGTGCGTGTGAAAATCAATAATTGACATAGAAAAGTTCCTTTCTGAAAGGCAAACAATCTGCATGATGCAGTTTGTGTTGTCTGCTCTTTTGGAGAGAATCACATATATTATTTATTGTAGCACACTCTTTCGGAAAATGCAAGCATCTTGAATTCTGCAAATTACAACAGAAAACAAAAAATAGGAGCATTAGGAATATGATAGAACAGCGTTATTATCAGAAAGAAATCGAAACCATGCCATTAGAAGACATGAGAGCATTGCAATCCAAGCGTTTGGTGGAGCAGGTCAAGCATGTCTATGAAAATGTACCGTATTATCGGGCAAAAATGGAAGAAGCAAATGTAAAGCCAGAGGATATTCATGGGGTAGAGGATTTGCATAAGCTGCCGTTTCTCTCGAAAGCCGATCTGCGTGATCAGTATCCATACGGCTTGTTGGCAAAGCCGCTGAAGGATTGTGTACGGATTCAGTCTACTTCTGGTACAACTGGCAGACGCGTGGTTGCATTTTATACACAGCATGACATTGACCTTTGGGAAGACTGTTGTGCAAGAGCCATTACCGCAGCTGGCGGAACAGAGGAAGATGTGTGTCAGGTTTGCTATGGGTATGGTTTGTTTACTGGCGGTCCGGGTCTGAATGGCGGTTCTCATAAAGTGGGCTGTCTGACGCTGCCGATGTCCTCCGGTAATACAGAGCGGCAGATTCAGTTTATGATGGATCTGGAATCTACCATTCTTTGCTGTACGCCATCTTATGCTGCCTATATTGGTGAAACGCTGAAAGAGAAAGGTTATAGACCGGAGGACAATCACCTCAAAGCTGGTATTTTTGGTGCAGAGCCGTGGACAGAGGAAATGCGGCAAAATATTCAGGATTTGCTTGGCATCAAGGCATATGATATCTATGGCCTGACGGAAACTTCCGGTCCGGGTGTTGCGTTTGAATGCTGTGAGCAGACTGGTATGCATATCAATGAAGACCACTTTATTCCGGAGATTATTGACCCAGAAACTGGAGAAGTGTTGCCGGATGGAGAAAAAGGTGAATTGGTATTTACTGCTATCACAAAAGAGGCGTTTCCGCTGCTGCGGTATCGCACCAGAGATATCTGTGTATTGAGCCGAAAAAAATGCTCTTGCGGCAGAACGCTGATTAAGATGACAAAGCCAATGGGACGCAGTGATGATATGATGATCATTCGTGGCGTGAATGTATTCCCGTCTCAGATTGAAACTGTTCTGCTGAACGAAGGTTATACGCCGAACTATCAGATCGAAGTGGATCGTGTGAATAATACCGATACACTGGATGTTTATGTAGAACTTTCTCCAGAACAGTTCACAGATTCCATTGAGGAAATTACCAAACGGGAAAAGCATCTGGTCGCTGCGATTCGTACCATGTTGGGCATTTCCCCGAAGGTGCATCTGGTAGATCCGAAGACAATTGCAAGAAGTGAAGGAAAGGCAGTGCGTGTCATTGACAAGCGAAAGCTGCATGACTAAACAATTTATTTTAAAATAAAACAATCAGATCAAAAGGAGTGTATCATTATGGCAATTCAGCAAGTATCCGTTTTTGTACAAAATCAACCTGGTGCATTGTCTGCTATCTGTAAACTGCTGGCAGAATCCGGTGTCGATATGCGGGCAATGTTCATTGCAGACACACAAGAATTCAGCATTCTGCGTTTGATTGCAGATGATACCGATAAGGCAGCAGCAGTTCTGCGTGACCAGAATTGTATTGTTGCCATCAATTCTGTGATTGGCGTTGCTGTACCAGATACACCGGGCGGCATTGCAGGAATGCTGCGTGTATTGTCAGAAACTGGAATGAATGTGGAGTATACCTATGCGTTTGTAGCCCATCCGGGCGAACGTGCTTATGTGGTTCTGCGTGTGGAGGATATTGCGACAGCAGAAGATATTCTGAAAAAAGCAGGCTTCTTGCTGATCACAGAGCAGGACATTCAAAATTTATAAGAAACCATAACCAAAAAAAAAACCGGCTGTCTTTACCAAACGGCAGCCGGTTCTTTCTGTGCATATGTAAATGTAAATTATGATGTTTCCGAATGAAGCACCACAGTATCTCCTGCTAAAATTTCCGTATCTCCCTGTGGAATAATGGTTTCTGAACCACGCTGAATCATGAGAATCAGTGTTTTTTTGCCGAGTGTCAGGGAACGGATTTGCTTTCCATTCCATTTGTGATGCGCATCAATGACGAGTTCCGACAACTGCATGTTGGCAGTCTGATGACAGTTTCCGGCACTCAGTACCACGACATCGCCTTGTTGAATGACGGTGTTTCCTTTTGGAATGATGGTTTTTCCGTTCCGAACCAGCATCGCCAGCAGGGTGTCTGGTGGGAGTGCAATGCTGCTAACTGGTTGGTCAATCCATGTATGGTGTTCGTGAATGGGAAGCTGCAAAGTCTGAATGACTTCTTCGTCTGTATAGTCTGTAAATGTTTTCATAACGTTCTGGGAGTCATCAATCATGTTGAGCTTTTTGGATACCCAAGGCAGGAACGTCCCTTGCAGGGCAATGGAGAACAGAACAATACAGAAGACCATGTGAAACAGATCATATTTCAGTGTGACAGACTGGGAAGTGTTGATACTGGCAACTGCTGTAATGGCGAAGACCGCCGAGGTCGCTCCACGCAGTCCTGACCAGGACACCAGTAATTGTTGGGAGAGCTTTGCACGGAATGGTGTGAGTAGCAAACCAACCACAACCGGACGGGCAACCAATGTCAGGAAGATTGCAATTCCCAAAGCCGGCAGCAGAACAGCAAGCAGTTTTGTCGGTGTGCAGAGCATACCAAGGATGAAGAAAACCAGAAGCTGCATGAGTCCGGTGACACCGTCAAAGAAGTGCACCAGATTTTTTTTGTTAGAAAGCTGTGCATTTCCGAGGATAATGCCAGCAATATAAGCACTCAGATAGCCATTTCCGCCGATCATCGTTGGTACAACATAGGAGAGAATCGCAACTGCCAGCATGAATACCATGTCGAACCCGCTGGTGTCAAACTGAAAGTGTTCCAGAAAAAAGAGCACAATCAATGCCAGAAAAATGCCAATGCCAACACCATATACAATTTGTGCAAATACCTGATATAGCACTCTGCCGGCAGAAACATCCGTTTCCATCATGGTAACAATGACGGTTACCATCAGGTATGCAATGGGGTCATTACTGCCGCTTTCTACTTCCAGTAGAGAAGCAGTGCCGTATTTCAGGTTCAGTTTTTTGGCACGCAGGATGGAGAAGACAGAGGCTGCATCTGTGGAACTGATGACAGAGCCAATTAACAGACTTTCCAGCACACTAACGTGCAGCACGAAATAGCAGAATATTCCAACAGTGACAGCAGTGAGAAAAACGCCAACTGTAGAAAGTAAAATGGAACGGACTGCGACTGGTTTGGCAGCATTCCAGTTTGTGCCGAAACCGCCATAAAAGATAATGAGAATCAAGGCGGCGGTGCAGACGTTTTCTGTCAGTTGATAGTCGTTGAAGGAAATGCCGAGAATCCCATCTTCTCCGCAGAGCATTCCCACACAGAGAAAGGCAAGCAGCATGGGAATGCCAATTTTTGAAGTGATTTTATTGCAGAGAATACAGGCGATGATGGAAACGGATAATAAAAGTAACAGTTGTATCATGAGAACCACGCCTCCTTTTTGGGGTTAGGCGAACAGGCGGATGAAAAGCCAAGGCTGCTATGGAAATATTACGAGAAGACCACTGCATTTCCCAATAACTTGAAATCCTGACAGCTCTTGCAGAGTTCGTTTAAAAAGGCAGCAATGGAACGATCCATCAGATTGCCCTTGAAATCTACATAGAATGCCACATCAAAGCTGCCGTCTTGAATGGGACGGCTTTCGAGTTTAACCAAGTCTAAGCCCTGTAAATAGAACTGATTCAAAATTTTGCTCAGGCTGCCGGGTACATTTGGCAGTGTCATCATAATCGAAATGACAGAAGCATCTGGTGATACCATCATTTTTTTCGAGATGCAGATAAAACGGGTGTAGTTTGGAACAACATTGGAAATGCCGGTTTGCAGGATGTCCAAACCGTTTTGTTTTGCACAGTCTTCTGAACAGATGGCAGCAAAGGTTGCATTGGGGTCGGAAGCCACAAATGCGGCAGCGGTTGCCGTGTTGCTGTATTCTTTTGGAAGCAGGTGGTGATGTTTGAGGAAATCAGAGCACTGCATCAATGCCTGCGGATGGGAGTACACAGCGGTGATTTGCTCCATGGTTGTTCCTTTTTTGACAGCCAGACAGTGTTTGATTTTTACCTGGTTCATAGCAGTGATACAGCAGCTGTACTTTCCCATCAGGTCATAGGTTTGCGTAACAGAACCGCTGGTACTGTTATAGACAGGCAGAACACCGAATTCAATTTCGCCGGATTCTACTGCCTGAAAAACCTGTTCAAAGGTGGGATAGAAGGTGATGGGGCGGTCGGGAAACAGCTGCTGCGAAGCTGCTTCTGAGTTTGCACCGGTTGTCCCTTGGCAGCCAATTTTGGTTGCCGTTGTAAAATCTGGTGCCGTAAATACTGGTTCTGTTTCCAGTTTGGTGAGCATACGCGATTGTAGTTGCTTACTGATGTCCAGAATAACAGAGAACAGTGTGCGAGCTGCATTTTGCAACTCTGGGGAAGCCTCCTGTTCAATTTTGTCCAGCAGGCGTTTTTCCCGTTCCGGCTGAAAAACCGGTAAGTTGTTCTCCTTTTTGTAAAGTGCGACATTTCGGCAAAGTGCCATACGCCGTTCAAACAGCGACAGCAATTCGTGATCCAAAGCATCGATTTCTGTGCGGATTTCTTGTAAATCCATGATAGCACTCCTTTCTTCTTTTTAAAGTCTATTTTTATTATACAAAAATTTTTTTGGAAAATCAACATAAAAATTTGAATCGCTATTGAAAGCAGTACAGGAAATATGGTATAATAGTAATTGTCTGTAAAACGGACAGGAAATGAAGTGGAACAGGAGAACGGAAACGATGCGAATTTTAGGCGTTGATCCGGGCTATGCCATTGTTGGATTTGGTATTTTGGAATATACCGGAACTGTTTTTACCCCCATTACGTATGGTGCGATTACCACCGCAGCGGAAACCCCCTTTTCCGAACGGCTGGAGAGTATTTACAGAGATTTTCAATTGCTGTTGCAGCAATATCAGCCGAACAGCGTTGCGATGGAACGGCTGTACTTCACTTCTAATCAGAAGACG
>JAEDGE010000059.1 GCA_016297675.1 Oscillospiraceae bacterium | reverse complement strand
TATACCATCATTTAAAAATTGATTTCCGTGGGTTTCGTGTGCCTGCATGTTACTTGCGAGAATATGGCGTTTCAGTGCATAAAATAAATGGAACTATATGGATGACAAAGGAGTATCGATGAACAAGGATGAAAAATGGACTGCTTGGAATCCAACGAACATTGCTGGAGACCCTGCTTACTATGTTGAGATATTTCAGGAAGAAGAGGCGACCAGATTTACTTTAGATTGTGAACATAAAATTATTGATGTATTGTTTTATGGATTCGTTCCAATATATCTCTATTCTGTAGAAGGAATTAGAATGGCAACATGGGCATCAATTCAGGAAAAAGAACACGATCGGTTTTATTTTCAAAAATGGTTTTTATATCGGATAGAAAATTCAGATTTCTTAGATTGGGCAATCAAAGAAGGTTGTGGATTTTACAAAAAAGAAGAGTTTATGCATTATTGTATTGTTACACAGGATGATGTGGTTGATATTTTGGCGAATTGTGAACCGGTGATTGTTGTTAGGGATAAAAATTAAAATTTCAGCGATCAATCATATGTGTTCTATCAAAATTGAAAGAAAAAGAAGAGGAAGTCTATTATAAGACTTCCTCGTTTTGTTTATTAACACTGCTTGAGAAACATTTCATGAATCCGCATATCGGCATCCAGTTCCGGATGAAAGGCAACCGCTGTTTGCTGTTTCCAACGAACTGCTACAATCCGATCTTCTACCGTTGCCAGCACTTCTACGCCGTCTTCCACAGATGCAATATACGGTGCACGAATAAAGGTCATCGGAATATCGCCCAATCCGGCAAATGGTGCAACCGTATGAAAACTGCCAAGCTGCCGACCATAGGCATTCCGCTGTACTGTAACAGGCAACGTGCAAAAGCACCGTCTGGTGTCGTTTGCGACATCCTTCGCCAGCAGAATCAGTCCAGCACAGGTTGCCAGAACTGGCAGACCATCTTCTATCTGACTGTGCAGTGTCTCGAACATATCCAGTTCTTTCAGCAGCTTTCCCTGTACAGTACTCTCGCCGCCCGGCAGAATCAAACCGTCATAACTTTGCAGAACATCGGATTTCTGCCGCAGTTCAATCGGTTCCGCCCCTAATTCCTGCACCCGTTTTGCGTGTTCTGCAAACGCACCTTGCACCGCAAGGATTGCAATTTTCATGGCTTACTTTCCTCTCTCTGCCATCAGCAGAGCAATTTCCTGCTCGTTGATGCCGACCATGGCTTCGCCGAGATCTTCGGACAGTTCTGCCAGCATTGCAGCATCATTGTAGTTGGTGACTGCCTTCACAATGGAAGCAGCACGTTTTTCCGGATTACCGGATTTGAAGATACCAGAACCAACAAACACACCTTCTGCACCCAGCTGCATCATCAGGGCTGCATCAGCCGGCGTTGCTACACCGCCAGCTGCAAAGTTGACAACTGGAAGCCGTCCGTTTTCGTGTACATAGCAAACCAGATCATATGGTACTTGCAGCTGCTTTGCAGCCTCATAGAGTTCGTCTGTCCGCATAGAGGTCAGCCGTGCGATTTCCTTGTTCATCATTCTCATGTGGCGGACAGCCTGTACAATGTCACCTGTACCTGGTTCGCCCTTTGTCCGAATCATGGTTGCCCCTTCTGCAATTCTCCGCAGAGCTTCGCCGAGATCCTTTGCCCCGCAGACAAACGGTACCTTGAAGGCAGTTTTGTCAATGTGGTGAACATCGTCTGCCGGAGAGAGGACTTCGCTCTCGTCGATATAGTCAATTTCAATTGCCTGCAAAATCTGTGCTTCTGCGAAGTGACCAATTCTGCACTTTGCCATAACCGGAATGCTGACCGCATTCTGAATGCCTTTGATCATCTTCGGGTCGCTCATACGGGAAACACCGCCGGCAGCACGGATGTCAGCCGGAATGCGTTCCAGAGCCATAACGGCACAGGCACCGGCAGCTTCTGCAATTTTTGCCTGTTCCGGTGTGGTAACGTCCATGATGACGCCACCCTTGAGCATTTGAGCGAGTTCCCGATTCAGTTTTACTTGTGTTTGATTTTCCATGATGAAGAATCTCCTTTATATAAATTTAGGGTAATCGAAAGGATTGAAAGAGGTTTATCCGCCGAATGGCGAAATAAAAAGTTTTTCGGTGCAGCAGTTTTTCAAAAATGCTGCCGAGGTGTGGGCGAGTAGCCCACGTTTTTGCGAAGCAAAAAGGAAAAGCAAACAAGTTTAGACAAGGATACCAATGTGGAAACACACACCGTCTATCGCCCATCTAAAATAAACCTATCAAATTTGCAAAAAGGCTGCATACGGGGCGATGGACGGATACACAGGCAAAAGCAGGGGCTTGCCCCCTTTTGCCGGCAGCGTACAGACCGTTTCATTTAGAAGACATTAGAAAACGATTTCTTAGGGAAACCACCTCTGAACCGTTCCGTGAAAATGCTTCGCTGTTCATCCTGTTTGGTGTCCAAATTTACGTCCAAAGCCATACGAAATTCTGTATGGCATTCCGTTTTGTTCCATTGACGATTCCGAAAAAATTTGCTATACTCTTAGTATACCGCAATCTGACCTGATGTAAATACTCAATTAAAACCATTTCAGTCAGGTCAGTTTGCAAAGGAGATGCGTGTATGCTTACCTATTCTTTTACGGATATTGGGGCAGAACCCCTTTATCAACACCTCTACCAATGTATCAAAAATGACGTAATTTCGGGAATTTTATCACCTGGTACAAAAATGCCGTCCAAGCGGGCTTTTGCACTGCATCTGGGCATTAGCGTCATGACAGTGGAAAGTGCATATGGTCAGTTGGTCGCAGAGGGCTACCTCTATTCCTTGCCCAGAAAAGGATTTTTTGTAGCAGATATTCGACAGCAGAAACCCGTTTCCAAACCGGATGTACGACTGTTTGTACCAAAAGTATCTCCAGTCTGGTTTGCAGATTTCGTCAGCAATCATACCGAACCGGATAACTTTCCTTTTTCCGTCTGGAATAGTCTGATGCGAAAGTGCATGACACAGCATCAGCAGGATTTGATGCAAAATGCCCCTACCGGCGGTGTTGCAGAACTGCGGCAGGCAATTGCTGACCATTTGCAGGCGTTTCGAGGGATTCATGTTGCACCGGAACAGATTATCATTGGTGCAGGCACAGATGTGCTCTATGGCTTGTTGATTCAATTGCTGGGTTATGATCGTCATTATGCAGCGGAAGATCCCGGTTATGCAAAAATTGCAAATATTTACCGCAGCCATCAGGTTGCATTTACGGCTGTGCCGATTGATCAGCAAGGGATTTCTGTCACGGATTTGCAGGCGTGTGGTGCGGATGTGGTACACTGTTCGCCGTCCCATCACTATCCAACTGGAATTGTGATGCCAGTGAGTCGCCGCTATACTCTGCTGGGCTGGGCAACAGAACAGGAAAACCGTTATATCATTGAGGATGATTTTGATTCTGAATTTCGTATGACAGGAAAACCACTGCCTACGTTACAGAGCATGGATGCAACGGACAAGGTCATCTATATGAATACGTTTACCAAAAGTCTTTCTTCTACCATTCGGATTGGGTATATGGTCTTGCCACCGCCTCTGGCAGTACAGTTTTATGAGAAACTGGGGTTTTATGCTTGTACGGTTTCTGTGTTTGAGCAGCTGGTACTGGCACATTTTATTGCAAAGGGTTACTTTGAAACTCACATCAACCGAATGCGGAATCGCTATCGACAGAAGCGAGATAAACTGATTACCAGTTTGCGTGCAGTGATGCCAGAGGAGATTGCAGAGATTGCAGAGGAAGAAGCTGGACTGCATTTTCTGCTGCGGGTAAAGACTGGTGTCAGTGATGCGGAGCTGGTACAGCGTGCCGAACGGCAGGGACTGCGGGTCGCTTGTTTGTCCTCCTATTATGCACAGAAAGAGCAAGCAGATGTGCATACTTTGGTGCTGAACTATTCCAGCGTACCGGAAGAGAGAATGCCAGAGGCAGCGGAGCGACTGCGGCAGGTAATTGATGACGGTCTGCATTTGCTGTCGTGATGGTACAATAAAAATAGAACGCTGTATCATAGAAATTTATGAAAAAGGAATATTTCAGCTTGTGCATTTTTATCTAATTTTTTTAAAAAAAATGTCGTTGTCGTCTTGATTCTATGGCGGAATTGTGATATAATGTACGTACGATAGTAGACCGAATTGTGACATGCATCAATTGTTATTACAATATTTTTGAAAAGCAGTATAAGCTATCAGGGCTACCGTTTGTAATCCATAAAGAGGGAAGAGTGGGAAAATGAAGAACAGTCCAATATTGATTGTCATGCTGACACACAACGATCGGACAGTGGATGATGCTGACCAAATTTTTGAACAGTGTAAATATTCCAAAGCACAATTCTGGGGGATGAAAGAAGAGCCCATGCCCCTTGACAAAATGAAACAGTTGTATTCTCGCATGAAAGAATATGGAAAAACAACAGTACTTGAGGTTGTGGCTTATACAGAGAAAAAATGTATAGAAGGTGCTAAAATAGCGGTACAGTGCGGATGCGATATTCTGATGGGAACTGTTTTTTCTGATGCTGTAAATGAAATATGTAAAAACAACGGAATGAAATATATGCCATTTGTGGGTAATATCTCACGCCGTCCGTCAATTCTGGAAGGGTCTATTGACAAAATGATAGAGGAAGCCAACCGATATCTTGAAAAAGGTGTTTACGGATTTGATTTGTTGGGCTATCGCTATGTGGGAGATGCTGTAGAATTGAATCGAACCTTTGTATCTCAGGTCAATGCACCGATTTGCATTGCTGGCAGTATCAACAGTGACCGGCGACTTTTCGAGATAAAACAGACTGCTCCATGGGCGTTTACTATCGGTGGGGCGTTTTTTGAACATAAATTCGGCGGCACATTCTGTGAGCAGATTGATAAAGTTTGTGAGTACATGGACAAGCAAAACACTTTACAGATGAATGCGGTTGTTTAATGTGGAAAGCTGAATTTCATCAATCGTCCCTACATCAAAGCAAATAAAATAATTATAAATGAATGGGTGAGCAAAATGCTGAAAATGCTGTATCCATATGCATATGCCGAAAGCGTTTTTTCCATTGATTATCAGAAATTATATGATAAGGGATATCGGGGAATTATATTCGATATTGATAATACTCTGGTGCATCATGGTGACGATTCTACAAAGGAAGTAGATGATCTATTTCGGTTGATTCAGAACATTGGATTGAAAACACTCTTACTTACCAATAACGAAGAAGAAAGAGTAAAAAGATTTATTAGAAACATTGATACTCTGTATATATGTGATGCACAAAAGCCAGATAAGACGAATTATCTAAAAGCTGTTGAAATGATGCAGATTAAAAAAGAGGAAACGGTACTGATCGGCGATCAGATATTTACGGATATTTTGGGGGCAAATAGAAGTGGAATCGCCAGTATACTGGTGAAATTCATTCGCCTGAAAGAAGAAACAAAAATAGGAAAAAGAAGACATGTTGAAAATTGGATCCTTCGATGCTATCGGAAAAATAAATCACTTCAAAATCGATTAGGAGATATTCTAAAAAAGAGGGGATAGAAATGCTTTGGAAAAAAGATAAACTTTTTTGTGAAATCAATCCTGTATGCTATGCAATTTCTGAACAAAAGGAAATATGTAAACGCAATTTGAAAAACACATTCGGCAATATCCGGTTTGCGAAAACAGTGAAAGAGGAGAGGCTACCGAACGTTGTTTCTGCGTATCATTCAGGATTGATCAAAAAAGGAAAGGGCATCGACCCGACCTTGCAACAAAATAAAGCAGTTAATATTGCACTGGCATGTAATAAAATAAATGGCATCATCATACATCCGGGAGAAGTTTTTTCGTTTTGGAAGACAGTCGGGAAAGTTACCAGAAGAAAAGGATATAAAGATGGTCGTGTCATCATTTTCGACAAGCTAAAGCCTGGTTTGGGGGGCGGTCTTTGTAATCTGGGGAATACCATTCATTGGCTGATTTTACATAGCCCGTTGGAAATCACGGAATTTCACAGCCATTCTGATGCATTGGCTCCTGATGAGGGAAAACGAGTTCCGTTTCGTGCAGGAACTTCCGTTTGCTATAATTATATTGATTATAGGTTCAAAAATAATACGGATCAAGATATTCAATTGCTTGTGTGGTGTGATGAGGAAAAACTTTATGGAGAATTAAGAAGTGAAAGCGCTTTTCCATATCGGTTTGAATTAGTGGAAGAAGACCATCATTTTCATAAGGAAGGAGATAAATACTACAGGATTTCAAAAATCTATAAAAATACCATCGAAAAGTCCACTGGAAAGATCGTGGATCGGCAACTTGTTCTGGATAATCATTCAGAGGTGATGTATGACTATACTTTGATTCCAGAAGAGTTGATAAGATAAGGAAGGTGCTGCTCTCATGCTATGATGAGAGCAGCACCTTTTGTTTGTATGATTAGTATGATTATTTTTTATCGGGCATTGGTTCTGTTGATTTTTCTTCTGGTACACAAACCTCTGCTTTAATCTTTGCAATCCAGTTTTCTTCAATCAGCAGTACCGTAAAGCGAACCTGTCCATATGTAACCACTGGCGTTTCTTCTGCATCCGGAATACGTCCAAGCTGTTCCACCAGAAAACCACTCATGGTGTCGAAAGCACTTCCCTCTGGCAGGGAAATGCCCAACTTGGGCAGGATGTCTTCCGGATCGGCAGACCCTTTGATGATGTAGACATGATCAGACACCATGCGGATTTCCTGTTCTGCCTCTTCTTCATCGTATTCATCCCGAATGCTGCCGACAATCTCTTCTAAGATGTCTTCCACCGTCACAATCCCAGCTGTTCCGCCGTATTCGTCTACAGCGACTGCCATTTGTGCATTATGGCGTGTCATTTCCGTCAGAACATCTTTGCACTTTGCCGTTTCCGGCACATACAGCACCTCTCGCATAAAGTGCTGGATGTTGAAGTGCTCCACATTGTCCGCACCAATCAGGGCAAGTAAATCTTTTACAATCAGGACACCGATAATGTTATCCATGTTTTCCCGATAAACTGGCATTCTGGAATAGCTTTCGTTCACTGCCAGATAAACCACATCCATAATTTTCATATTGACACTTACACCGACAATATTGCGGCGATGCGTCATGACATCTGAAACATCCACATCGTCAAATTCCAGAATGTTATCAATCATTTCCTTCTGCTGCGTAGCAATGAGCCCATTTTCTGTACCAGCGTCCACAATGGATAGGATTTCTTCTTCTGTCACCGTTTCAGAGACCGCATCTTTTCCGCAGAAAAGACGAATCAGCCCCGCAATGACCGCCTGTATGGGTTGAAGACAGCAGAGCACAAAAGAAAACAGCTTTTGATTTTTTGCCAGCCGCTTTTCTGGCTCTTTGCAGGCACGCAATGGCAGTGCCGCACTGAGAATAAAGACGAACACGGAGCAAAGAACGGTAATTGCCAGTAAAATAGCCGCAGCTCCTCCTATGGGTATTTCGTCTGGAATGTACTGCGATATAAGTGGTGCAATGGCACTGGCAAACAGACAGGGAAACAGGGCGTGAAACAAGATTTGCTGAGCCGTTCCCATTCGCTTGAGCAGTTTTGGCTTTTGCATCAGGTTTTGCAGGGTGGGGGAAAGAACAGGCTCAGAAAGATTTTTCCATTTCGGCCAGAGTTCTTTCAGGGCGGCGATGCCGGAAGCAATCCAAATATGCAGCAGAAAAAATAAAATAGAAGCTGCGGAAAATCCGAATATCCATAATCGGACGGTGTCCATAAACAATCCTCATCTCTTTCTTGTAATATGTCATTTTATATTTTACGGTTGGATTCGTTACGCTGCGGGATGTGTACATACGCAAAAACGCTGCCGACAGGCGGCAGCGTTCCGTTTCGGCGGTGTTCAGCGTTCTTCGCAAATCAGTTTAATCGCTGTCCGCTCTTCTCCATCAATTAAAATGTTGGCAAATGCCGGAATGCAAATCAAATCCACGCCAATCGGTGCAAGATAGCCTCTTGCAATGGCAATCGCTTTGACTGCCTGGTTTGCTGCACCGGCACCGACTGCCTGCACTTCCACCATTTTCTTTTCACGGATGACACCGGCAATGGCACCGGCAACAGAGTTCGGGGATGAGTGGGATGATACTTTTAAAATCTCCATAGAAAAACGTCCTCCAGTCATAACACAATTTTCAATCCTTCATTGTTTTGCTGTTGTTTAGCGTAACGCATCTTCATTATACAATAGCGGGAAGAAAAAAGCAAGCCCTTTCATTAAAATTTGTGCATTACCTAAAAATTATACGCTCAATTTTCGTACATTTGCCACAGGATGCATCCAATTCCAGATGCACCGCGTTCCCAAAACAGGGAGCAGGGGCTTCTGTAAACCGTTGTGCGAACCGAAAACGGAACCGATCAAGAGCCGGTTTGACGGTTACGCCAAGGATGGAATATTCCCCGCCTGTCATGCCGACATCCGTCAGATAGCCGGTGTGATGCTGCAAAATGGTTTCATCCGCAGTCTGTATGTGTGTGTGGGTTCCAATTACAGCAGAAACCTTTCCACTGAGAAAATATCCCATTGCTTTCTTTTCAGCAGTTGCTTCTGCGTGAAAATCTACAATAATATTTTTTGTTTGCAGTGTGGGGAGAAACTGTTCGATGACGGTAAATGGGTTGTCGAGCGGATCCATGTAAGCCGTTCCCATCAGGTTGATGACGGCGACTTGAAACGGACCATTATCCCAGATGGTACAGCCATGTCCGGGACAGCTGTCCGGATAGTTCATCGGACGCAGAACGGTTTCTTTTTCATAAATAGAAAGTGCTTCCCGCCGTTGAAAGCAGTGATTACCGGTTGTAATGATGTCTGCACCGGCAGAAAAAAGCTGTTCCATCGAGTGTTTCGTAATTCCATTGCCCTGTGCGGAATTTTCGCCGTTGACAATGGTCAGGTCAATTTGATAAGTTTGCTTGAGCTGCGGCAGTTTTTCCTGCAGGAAGCAGCAGCCGGCGTTGCCAACAACGTCACCGATGAGTAGTATATGCATCCTTGTTTCTCCTATTCCATTTCCATGGCTGTATTTTCTCAGACAATCTGTGTATAGGAGATTAGTATAACACAATACACTGCATTTTGTCAAGTATAACGTTGTTACATTTTGTCATTTTTTGCGATGGGGTGAGAGGAATGCTCTTTTTTCAAAAGCCTTGCACATAAAATATCATGGCAGGCGTTTTCTAATGCATCATCCAACGGTTGTAAAACGACCGGTTGATCTGTGTGATGCTGTAAGCAGGAACGAAGAATGTAATCTGCCAGTTTGGGGTTTTTGGAAAGCAGCGGACCATGCAGATAAGTGGCAATTACATTCTTTTCGCAATAGCCCTCTTCTGCCCCTTCAAATACATTTCCATTTCCGAAAAGCACTTTTCCAAATGGTTTCGATACCCCGCTGGTTTGTCCGCCATGATTCTCAAATCCAACCACATCCAGCGGTTCACCAGTTATTGTAGTTTGTATCACGATATTGCCAATACAGCGTTTTTTTCGGCTGTTTGGTGCAATGGTATAGTAGTCGAACAGACCCAGTCCGGGTAGTTCATTGCCGTCTGCATCCCGATAGAAATTGCCCATCAGCTGATAGCCACCACAGATCATCAGGAAAAACACGCCTTCTGTATATGCTTTTTGTAAGCTGTTTTTGCAGCGAAGCAAATCCGCAGAAAGCATCCGCTGTTCCAGATCTGCACCGCCGCCGAGATAAATCAGATCATAGGCAGAAAAATCCGGTATGGGATCCCCACGGTGATAGTAGTGACATTCGCAGGGAATTTGACGCATATTGCAACGGTATTGCAGCACTTCCATGTTGCCGCTGTCACCATATAAGTCCAGGATATCTGCGTACATATGCAAGATTTTAAGGGGTTTCATGGACAGTACCTCCGTGTTGTGTGATCCAACGCTGTAAGGCAGTACGGGTGGGTTGTACCGCTGTATAGTTGGCGATGATGAATTTTTTTCCTTGTGTGGTGTTCAGCTCTTGTACGGCATCTTTCAGCTCTGGTCGTACTACAATTTTATTTTGGTCATAACCAGCACATTTGATTCGTACTGCAATATCATAGGCACGGGTGCCGGCAGTAATCACACGGGTAACGTGGGAAAATGTGCTGAAATTGATATCCCAGATCCAAGAGACATCCAGACCATCTGCAATATTGTCATTCAGGACAAAGAGCAATTCCTTTTCTTCATTGGTTTCATTCATGACACGCAGCGTCATATTTGCACCAACTGGATTTTTTGCAAGGTTTAAAATCACTTTGTTTGTTCCCATCTGGAAGGTTTCCATTCTTCCATTGTTTACGGTATAGTGGGAAATAACCTGTGTCAGTAGGTCTTGATCAATGTGATAACATTTTGCAGCTGCAATCACCGCGGTCATATTATATACATGATAGATGCTGCCCAGTGTGGTGGTGTAGGTTTGATCACCGATGCGGAAAGAAGGTGCCTCTAAATTCACATCTGTTGTGACAACATCAGGGGGATAGGTGCCATAGCCACACTTTGGACAGTGAAATTTTCCGATATGAGAATACTGATAGTAATCATAGGAGAGTGCTGTACCACAGAACGGACAGAATTTTCCTTCGCCAGCCTCAAACAGGGTGTGTGTAGCAAAGGCATAGGGTTCCACATGGAAATATTTCACATTTGGATTATTGGGATTGGCTTTGCCAAGGCGGGCAGTGTTGGGATCATCTCCGTTTAGGATGAGATTGCCGTTGAATGTTTTACAGAAGTCGTCGACCTTGCGGATGAGCGTTTCTACCTCTCCGTTCCGGTCAAGCTGATCCCGGAAAAAGTTTAGTACCACCAAGGTTTCTAATTTCAGCTGGTTATACACAACTGGAACATGGGATTCATCGGTTTCCAGAACAAGGTAATCCGCTTGTACTTGTCCACGCCAGTTGCAGTGCTGGAGCAGCAAGGAGCAGATCCCGGTATCCAGATTATTTCCCGCATGGTTGGTAATGACAGTTGCCCCTGTTTTTTGAAACAGCTGGCAGAGATAATTTGTAACGGATGTTTTTCCGTTTGTGCCAGTGACGGCGATAATGGGGCAATTTACAGTAAATAAACTGACACATCGATGATGTGTCAGATACCAGAGTACACACCCTGGCAGATTTCCGGCATTCTTTTTGCATAATTGTAAAATTTTCACAATCAGTTTGCCAAGAAGAATGAGCAAAGACTTCATGATTCCAAATTCCTCCGATTTTTATTTTTCCTATTATGATCATACCGCGTAAATGGGAAAATGTCAATAGTGAATTGAACAAGAAAGAAAAATTAATTTTAATTGTGCTTAGAGTTTCCAACATGCGGAATTTTCTCTTATATTGCGTTATTTTTTCACCTGTCTGTTGACTTCTAGAGGTGGGATATAGGGCTTACGCATGAAAAAATAAAACCAGTAGTCAATAAGAGAAAAATGTGGTAAAATAGGAGTGAGGT
>JAEDGE010000243.1 GCA_016297675.1 Oscillospiraceae bacterium | reverse complement strand
CCGTACTTTTCCGGAAAAGGATACCCTTAAAAAACACCTTTGATAATGATGGTAGACTAAGGTCACAAAGAGACAACACCGAAAACAAAGGAGAAGATAAATATGAAAACTCTGAGAAACGACATCGCGTATTACACCGCAGTGGTATTCATGGCAGCAGTTCTGGCGAATTTGATGATCCTGATTTGATGTACCCTTATAAAGTCCGCTAGAACAAGGTGATAGACTTAGCTTAGAAAGAGACAACACAAAAACAAAGGAGAAGATAAATATGAAAACTCTAAGAAACGACATCGCATATTACACGGCGGTGGCATCTATGGCAATCCTTTTGGCAAACCTGATGATTCTGATGTAATTCCACAAAGCTAGGTTCTCTGTAATAAACGTACGCTTTGTGGTGTATATAAAAGCACAGGACAAAACAGATATAAAGAAAGGAAAAAATTTATGAAAAGCACAAAAACCCTTCGCCTTGGCATGGCAGTACTGCTGATTCTGGCAACCCTGTCCCAACTGTTCCTTTCCGCCTCAGCGGATACTTTTGAGGATGACTATATTAGCTATCGCTCAAAAGTGGAAGCCATAGACAACAGCGCATTGCGGAACACCGTACAACTGCACCGTCTTGATCAGAACTACCGAAAAATCGCAGGTATGTGCAATCTTTGCTCCATGGAAACACTGCTGAATCGCAGGGTGGCATATGATTTTGGCGATTACACATCCCCATTTGATGATTACGATATGTTCCAAGCCCAAGGTGTTTCTGATCTGGGCGGCGGTATGATCGAATACGCATCCGGAAAGCACGGCTATTATCTCAGCGGCGGTGTCGGCAGTGCTCAGTGGGAAGACAAAAGATATCCCTATAGCAGCAGCGTAACCTACAAACCGATTCTACTGGGTAACAGTTCCGTAACCGCAAGAATCAACGCTACTGGACTGTCTGGTCTGGAAGCACAATACCAGGCCATTGCCACACTGCTCCAGGAACACCCCGAAGGTATCTGGCTTCGTGCCGAATATGGTGCACACGCTATCGTGATTACGGATTATGTTTCTGATGGCGGTAGAATTCAATTGTACGCGATCGACCCTGTAAATGTCCGAAGGGGTACTGGCAGAATGCCTATTGAGGAACTGTATTTCTATGGGAACAACTATAAGAACGGAATGATTGGAGACATTTCTGGCGGACAGTACAGAATCAACATTGCATATCTGGAGCAGGTGGACGGTTCCACGGCAACCCATCCTGTAGTATCTACTGCACCTACTGCGCCGCATTCCACGGTTGCTGATCGTGTGCCCAACCTGTCTATTTATGAGCAGAATGCTCCATCATCCCTGAATATGGGCGGTAATTTCGGAATTCGTGGCGTAATTCGGACGGATTGTGGCATTATTACCGCTGTATACGGCACCATTACGGATTCTTATGGAACAGCGGTTCAGTCCAGTGCTTTCTATCCCAATGAAACAGAACACAATCTTCGCTACTCGGTGAACAATGAACTGATTTTTGGTCGTTTGCCTGCTGGTCAGTATACTTATCAGATTTGGGCCGAGGCAGTAAACGGGACTGAGTGTACTTCCACAGTCCTGATTTCGGAACATTTTGAAGTTGTTGGTTCGACAAACTCCAATTCCAGCAATTCCGGTCTGGCACTGAACTCTGTTGGATACAATATGACAGTAAATGTCGGCAAGGGCAGCACACTGCGTTTCTGTTCCACGGTGTCGACCGCAGATCAGTATGAAATCGGTTCCCTCCCCAATGGTGCTGCGGTTTATGTTTACGGAACAACCCAACAGCAATATGAAGGTCGAACTTGGGCGAAGATTTCCTACAATGGTACCGACGGTTGGGTCAACTACAAATGGCTTTCCTAAGAGGACAAAAATACGAAAGAGCCAGTATTTGTTCTGCTTATTTTTCCTGGAAATATAGAAAGGATGTCAAATCATGACTGCAACGAGACTTGGTAAACATTTTCTGTCCATTTTAGTTGTTTTGCTTTTGATAAGTCTTTCTGCATGCGGAAAGGCACCAACAAAGGATGACACAATATCATAGCGATTCTTTGCCAGGAGAGGTATCGATCGATGCAGCGACAACTGCTCCGCACATACAAAAAGAACAGGATTACAGTATTGAAACCGTGGGTGTTTTGGAAACCAATACTGTGGATGTTGCAGAAACCCAAAATATGGCTGATACAATACCACCTACGGAGGCAACTCTTCCGCAGCTAGTGATTCCCCCGGAGTCAGAGCTTTTTTGCCGATCAGATTATCTACAGGTTAAGGATGGTGTGAATCTGTTTTCCATCCTGCCAAAGAATTTTGAGTATAGCAGTGGTGCAGGAGGGTGGTTAACCCATCT
>JAEDGE010000242.1 GCA_016297675.1 Oscillospiraceae bacterium | reverse complement strand
AACACCAGTGCCCTGGGCCTTGATGAATTGGATGAACGCTTCAGCGTGTCCACCATGTTTGGCAAGCTGGCCAACATCGGTGATGACATTTCTGATGATTTCCTGCATGGCCGTTCCATTGCCCATTTTAAGAAAATCGTATCTGGTAACATGATAAAGGCCGAAAATAAAGGCCAGGATGCGTTTTTCTATAAACCTACGGTGAAGTTGATTTTTTCAGCAAACCAGATTCCCCGCATGAAGGACAGAACCGGTGCAGTCCTGCGCCGAATGGTCATTATCCCATTCAACGCCACATTCACAAAGGATGACCCAGATTATGACCCCTACATTTCATCTAAGCTGAAAAAGCCGGAAGTCATGGAATACCTTTGCCGGATTGGCCTGGAAGGACTGGCCCGGATTGTGGAAAATCGTTCCTTCACTAAATCCGCCAAGGTGGATGCAGAACTGGCAGAGTATACCGAATACAACAACCCCATTCTGCTATTCCTGAAAGAAATGGAAGCGGAAGAATACAAGATTTTGGGCATGGAAACCAAATTAGTGCATAGCCGATACGAAATATTCTGTTCTGAAAATGGCTTCCAAAGCGTTGGCCTTGCAACATTCAGCAAGGAAATCACCCGGCAGTTGAATTGCCGTGTAATTGATAAAAGAATCCCACCAGATGGAAAAAAAGGAAGGGTGTTTGCAAAATGAATATCAAGGAAATTCTGGACAAGACGGAACTGCTGGCCCAGCTGGCGGAGGAATCCGCCGAACTGTCCCAGGCAGCATTGAAACTGCGGCGGGCCATCATGGGCATCAACCCAACACCTAAAACCATTGCAAACTGTGAAGTTTCTTTGGATGAAGAAATTGCGGATGTGGAATTGTGCCTGAATGAACTGGGCTTCCACTCTGAAGATCATCTTTTCATCCAGTCTGAAATCATGGCTGCAAAACAGAAAAGATGGTTGACCCGTCTGCTGGAAAGGCACGGTGAAGTATAATGCTGTTTTTGACCATCAGTTACACCATTACCGTTACGGTGATTTTATCCATTCAGCTGGGTAGTTATTACCGGCGGAAGCTGCCCATGATTGTTGGCCTGGTTGTGTCGGCTCTGATGGCCGTGTGTGCTGCCATTTTCCTGATTGGTGGTGAATTACTCTGGGTGCGTTTTGTCATGGCTCTGCCTGTTCCTGATGGCCTGAAGTGCATTCTGTGGGGTTGGTACTGATGGAGGACATAACAAAAAAAGCCTGGGCACCCTGGTTGGAAGAAACAATCAAGTTCCTGGCCGAAGATAAGCCTGTCAAAATTGCCATGGCGGTTGTGATGGAAGACGGCAGCTATGCCGTCAACCATTACAACTGCGGCCCCGTTGATTTGTATGCCATGGCTGGAATGATCCAATCTGAAGGCACCTGGAAAGAAATTCAAAACAGCGGCCATGTGCTGCGTGAAATCATAGAAAGTGAGGATGACGAAGAAGATGTTGACAGTTGATGTGCTGGATGTGCAGGGTTTTGGCCCCGCCATCCGTGGTATGCGGAATCCCATGAACAGCTGGGCCAAGTCTGACAGCCATATGTGCAACAGTGAACTGCTGGAAATAATGGAAGATTGCCAAATGGCTGCCAATAACCACGAACCGGCCTGCGAATGTAACAATGGCAAATTTGGTTTTTGCATTGGCCACAATGATCTGGATTTAATGCGGCGGTTATTCCAGGCTGGGACAGAACATCGGAAGTATGCCAGGATGATCCAGGTGTATCTGAATATCACCGCTCCACTGTATTGGTGGAAGGAATTTGACACCTACAAGGTGGGAACTGTCTGCAATTCCTGTTCCACCATGCACAAAATCCATGAGAAGGAATTTACCCTTGATGATTTCAGCCATGAACATCTGATCACCAATCAAGCTGTCCCATGCACCGTGCTTTCCCCGGCAGAATTTATGCACGGCACATTGAATGCCCTGAACGGTTGCCGTGAAATGTTCCTTACGACAAAGGACAAAGAATGGTGGTGGCAGATGATCCAGCTGCTGCCCACCAGCTACAATCAGACTAGGACGGTGATGTTGAATTATGAAAACGCCTTCGCCATCCGGCGGCAGCGGAAAAATCACAAGCTGGATGAATGGCACATCCTGTGTGATGCTCTGCTGAATCTTCCCTATTTCCGTGAAATCACCGGGGAGGAATGAGCATGGGCGGATTATATGTTGGCATCGGCATTTTGTTGATGGAAGCCCATCACCCTGCCGTTGGTGGATTGCTGATTGGTACTGGAATATCCAGAATCCTGGTTTCCATTCTTGAGGCACTGCAATGAACCATGCCGAGAAAAAAGCCCTGAAACGGGCAGTAAAGGTGCAGCCGGTCTATTCCTACA
>JAEDGE010000058.1 GCA_016297675.1 Oscillospiraceae bacterium | reverse complement strand
GTGTGGCGGCTGTTCGTAGCACCAGCAAGAATGAAGACGGACATTATCTGCACATTGCAACGGTAGAAGATGGCGACCTACATGTTGGAGATATTGTTACGGCAGCAGTTGCAGCGGATGTTCGTCATGCAACCATGCGGAACCATACCGCAGCCCATCTGTTACAGGCAGCCCTTCGGGAAGTACTGGGTGACCATGTGCATCAGGCTGGTCAGTTAGTGACACCGCAGGCATGCCGGTTTGACTTCTCCCATTTCTCAGCAATGAGCAAGGAAGAAATTCAAAAGGTAGAGCAGCTGGTCAACGAAAAAATTCTGGCAGCCATTCCAGTGGTTACAGAGTCCTTGCCGATTGCAGAGGCAAGAAAACGGGGCGCCATGGCACTCTTCGGTGAAAAGTACGGAGATGTAGTAAGAGTTGTAAGTGTTTCTGATTTTTCTGTGGAATTCTGCGGCGGTACGCATGTGGATAATACTGCAAAGCTTGGCTTGTTCCGCATTGTTTCGGAAAACTCTGTTGCCTCTGGTGTCCGCCGGATTGAGGCAGTCACCGGTAGCGGTGTTTTGCAGCTGCTGGATGCTGCTCAGCTGGAAATGCAGCAGGCAGCCCACGCACTGAAATTGGGCAACGTGTCAGAACTGGCAGAACGCTGCACCAGCCTCATGGCGGAACTGAAGGAGAAGGAACGAGAACTGGAATCCCTGCACCAGAAGATTTCCGATGCACAGATTGCGGCAGCATTTGATAAGGTAGAGGAAGTCAAGGGAACAAAGATCATTTCTGCGATGCTGAATGGCGTCAATCCGCAGATGCTCCGGAAGATGGGCGACAAGGTAAAGGCAATGGAAGAGCCGTATATTGCAGTACTGGCTGGTGTACAGGACGGAAAGGGCAACCTGCTCTGTGCTTGTTCTAAGGCAGCGATTGCAAAGGGTGCCCATGCCGGACAGATCGTACAGCGGATTGCATCTATTACCGGCGGAAAAGGCGGCGGTCGCCCAGAACAGGCAATGGCTGGTGTTGGTAAGGTATATATGATTGATGAAGCACTGCTGGCGGTAAATAGCATTGTCGGCAATTTGATTACGGAGGATTAAATAAAATGGAAGATTGTTTGTTTTGTAAAATTGCAGCCGGAGAAATTCCGAGTACAAAAGTTTATGAAGATGAAACCGTTTATGTTTTCAAAGACATTGCACCAATTGCCCCGATTCATTACCTGTTGATTCCAAAGCAGCATATTTGCTGTGCAGCCGCCATTACATCGGAAAATTCCAGTGTAGTTGCCCACATTTATGAAGTGGCTGCCAAGATTGCAGAGCAGGAAAATCTGAAGGATGGCTACCGCATTGTGACCAACTGCGGTGAAAATGCCGGACAGACGGTGTTCCACCTTCACTTCCACATGCTGGCAGGCGTGAAGATGGGCTGGGGAAAGGAAGCTGTGCAGCCAGTAGAATAACCACCTTGCAAGGATATGAATGTGATTGCATGGATAGAAGTGTTGCCCTGTTTGGGTTTGCAGTATGACAGGGCAGACGCTTTTTTGCAGAAGGAGGAAAATTGCAATGGCAGAATACTACACGTTACAAGTTGCCGGACTGACCCGACAGCTGAAACGCTGCCGGATTTCGGATCAACTGGAAATAGCAGCATTTATTCTGTTTTCCGATGTGGAATTGACAGAAGCATGTGCCAAAGAACTGGCAGAAAAATGTAAAGTTTGTGACTATGATTATATTCTGACCGCAGAATGTAAAGGTATTCCGTTGGCATACGAACTCTCCCGACAGACTGGAAAGCCATATGTTGTCGCAAGAAAGTCGGTCAAAGGGTATATGACAGACAGTATTTCCGTTGCAGTGCATTCGATTACCACCGCAGCTTTGCAGACCCTATATCTGGATGGAGAAAAGGCAAGCTGGCTGCATGGCAAGCGGGTACTGCTGGTGGATGATGTCATCAGCACAGGGGAGTCCATTGCAGCACTGGAAGCATTGACCCATCAGGCAGGCGGAATCGTTGCCGGAAAGGCAGCGGTACTGGCAGAGGGTGATGCCATCGGTCGTTCTGATCTGATTTATCTTGCACCGTTGCCGCTGTTTGAGGTGCAGTCATAAACACGAATACAAAGAAAATGAAGCAAAAAATGGTATATCTCGGTGCTGCCTATGCAGCGGGACTATTTTTTGCTTCTTGTTTTCCCATGCGTTCCATGCTGTATCTGTTGTTATTTGCAGCTGGCATTCTTTTGTTGCTTGTCTGGAGAGGGCGGCTGCATTGGAAAGCAGCGGTTCTGCTGGCTGCCGTATTTACCTTGAGCAGCGGTTGGTACTACGGCTATACTGCGACAGCTTATCAGCCAGTGATGCAGTATGCAGAACAGGAAACAACATTTACAGGCATTGTAACGCATCAGACAATTTATGATGGAGACCGAGCCGGTTATCAACTGAAGGGAACGTTTCCTGATGGTACAAAGGCGAAGATTCTCTGTTACACGAAGGATTATGGTTGTCGTTATGGAGATGAGCTAACGGTTTCGGGGACAATGACTGTTCCCAGTTCTAACTATCTCTTTGCCGGAACCGCATATTATAAGGCAAAATCCATTTTTCTACAAGCTGCCAATGATGCAGTTGTCACCTATACCCCCACAGAAGGCTATGTTTTGCAGCGAACATTGGCAGATGTTCGCACAAAAATGCAGAAAAAAATTCTTTGGTTGGCAGGAACAGAAGATGGCAGTATGATGATTGCGATGCTCTTCGGACAGAAACAACTGCTTGATGAGACACTGGAACAGGCATTTTTTCGGAGTGGAATCGGACATGTTCTGTCAGTTTCTGGATTTCATATGGTGATTTTGTTATTGCCGTTGGGCAGTCTGGGCAAAAAGCGGCTGTTCCGGCTGATTCGGCTCGGTATTACAGTTGTGCTGATAGGACTGTTTGCGATTCTGACAGAAACACCAGTTTCGATTTTGAGAGCCGGCTGTATGATTTTACTTGCACAAAGCAGTACGATTTTTTATCGAACATCAAATACCTTGAATGCTCTTTCAATTTCTTTTATGCTGCTTTCCCTGCCGCATCCGTATTTGATACGGGATGTGTCATTTTTACTTTCCATCAGCGGTACATTTGGAATCGGTGTCTTTGCTCCCTATCTGACTCGTCGAATTCATCCGAGCACGATATTCGGGCGATTTGGAAAATCGTTTTTGACGATGTTTTTGGTCTTTCTCTGTACCTTGCCGGTGAGTTGTCAGTTCTTCTCAGAAGTTTCCTTGCTTTCTCCGCTCACAAATGTACTTCTGATGCCATTTTGTTCTCTCATTTTGATTTGTACGGTATTGGTTGTTTTGAGCGGCGGTATTTTTTCAGAATTTTTTTCCGGCATTGCTATGGTGTGCTGTGAAATTGTAACGAAAGCCGTTTTCTGGATGCAACAGTATCTTCCGCTACAATTACCGGTCAATAGTGACTTATTATCAGGTTTTTTATTGCTGGCAGCTGGCGTGATTTGTCTTGTATGGTGCTGTTATCCTCGCAGGCGACTGCTTTCCCTTCTGCTTTGTGTACAGATTGCGATTCTGACTGTGTTACAGATTGGTATACGGTGGATGCAGCGAAATACGCTGTATCTGTCTGTATTGGGAAGAAATGCGGAAGCAGTCGTGCTGGTGCAGTACGGGCAAAAGGTAGATGTGATTGATCTGACCGGACATCATAAAAATCCACAGTATGTGCAGCGTTACTTGCAGGAGAACGGCATACGGCATATACAGTCGCTTGCCCTTTTGCAGAATACACCGCAGATGGAGGCAGCCTATTCTCAAACGCTGTTTGGGGTCACGGCAGATGCGGTGGTGATTCCGGCAGCTGGATTTGTACGGCAAACAGATAGAATTTGCGGACAATATCCGCAGAAAGCAATAGATTTTACAATTACAGAAAATGCCTATCAAATTCAGTGGACATCCTCTGCTTTGCAGGTGACTTGTGCCGGACGAACCGTCACGATTACGCTGAAATCAGAGGAAACCGCGATACGGGAGGCAATGACAGCGGATTTTACAATGTTCACTTCGGAACAGAATTGGCTATTGACAGAGCAGAGAGGCAGTGCCCTTGCCGTTTTGGCACAGGGAGATGATTTGCAGATTGCGATACAGCCGGATGGCAAGTTATCGGTTCAAGTGCAATAGGAAAGGAGGCGTTGTATGCCAATTTTAACAGCAAAAGCAGTGTTATCTTCGCTGAAGCGAGAAACGCTGCAAAATCTTTATTATTTTTATGGTTCTGACTTGCTGCAAGTTTCCGAACTAACTACACAATTGGTACAAAAGGCAACGGGAAATCAGCCAGAAACGGCACTGACAAAACTGGATGGCAGAAAACTGGATTTGCGGGCATTGGAGGATGCTGCACAGATGTTCTCTCTGTTGGCACCATATAACTGTATTTTGATTAACGACTTCAATGCAGAAAGTCTAAGAGAGTCTGCATTGAAGCAGCTGCTCGAAATTTTAAAGCAAGTTTCCGGTATTACCGTTCTGGTATTCAATATTACAGGCTTTGATGTGAAGGATGGCAGACGCAGCGTTTCCGGAAAAAATAAGAAGCTCATTGATTGGATTGCCAAACATGGTGTGGTCTGTGAAGCGGTACCAGCAAGCCTGTCAGAAATGGTAAAACAGCTTTGCAGCCGAGCAGAAAAAAACGGCTGTGTACTTCCGGAAAAGGAAGCAGAGGAAATCGTGAATCGCTGCAATGGCGATACGTTAATGATGCGTTCCGAGTTGGAGAAGCTCTGTGCCTGTGCAGACGGCGGTACAATTTCTATGGAGATGGTGAAAGATTTGGTCATGCCCTCTCTTTCTGCTACCACATTTTCTCTGGCAAGTGCAGTGGTGCAACAGCGTGCTGCAGCAGCCATGCAAGATTTGGAACGGTTGTTTGCCATGCGAGTGGAACGACCTGTTATGCTTTCTGCCTTAACCGCTTCTTTTCTGGATTTATACCGTGCGGCGGCAGCTGTTCGCAGCCATGTACAGCAGACAGAGATGAAACAAGATTTTGGTTATCGGTTTGATTTTCAGGTGCGAAATGCCTTTCGGGATTGCAGTCGGATCCCCATTGCACGGATTCGAGCTTGTCTTTCTATTTTGCGGGATTTGGAAAAAACATGTAATACGACTTCCATTCTCGAACAAATTGCCATTGAAACTGCTGTGGTAAAAATGCTTACCATGCCGGAAAAACAGGAGTAAGAAATATCATGATACATATCAAACAAGCAATTGTAGTAGAAGGAAAGTATGATAAAGTAAAACTTTCTTCTATTTTGGATGCTGTTATTCTGGTGACCAATGGATTCCAGATCTATAAAAATCCAGAACAGCTGGAGTTGATTCGATATTATGCTCGCACGACGGGTGTGATTTTGTTGACAGATGCAGATCGGGCAGGGTTTCAGATTCGTAATTATCTCAAAGGTGCCATTCAGGAAGGAAGGGTATACCACGTCTATACGCCAGATATTTATGGGAAAGAACGCCGTAAAGAGAAACCGTCTGCGGAAGGAAAGTTAGGTGTGGAAGGCATAAGAAAAGATTTATTGCTCGCAGCATTTGAGAAAGCGGGTGTTCTGACAGAAGAGAAAGCCCTAAAATTGCCGGAGGAACAAATCACTGCATATGACCTGTATGAAGCAGGGCTGAGTGGAAGTGCGGACAGCAGCGAACGCAGAAGAGCCTTACAGAAAAAATTATCTTTGCCGGAAAGAATGTCTACAGCGTCCCTGCTGGAAGTGTTGAATACCATGTATACAAAGAAAACATTTCTGGAGATGATGGCAGAGGAATGAATTTTTACGGCAAGCTGCCGGTGTATTTCTGGAGGGAGGTGCAGGATTGTTTGTAAATCTTCTGTTTCTGTTTATTTTGTTTCCCATTTCGCTTTTCCTATATTATCGTTTACCGCATCGCTTTCAACAATCCATTTTACTGTTGACCAGTATTCTGCTATTGATTTTATGGCAGAAAGAAAACTGCGTGTTGTTTTTTGGTTTGCTTCTGCTGACGAATCTTTGCGGCAGGTACTTGGTAAAATGGCGGTCTTCTGCATTGCAGACAAAGGCAATACTATTATTACATGATGGAATTTATCTTGCAGCACTGTTCTTTTTGCGACCGCCAAATGTATGTGTCTTATTTGGAAATCAGCTTTATCTGGTAGGAATCTCCGTTTTAACGCTGCAAAGTCTCTCTTACGTTCACCAGATTGCACAGTGTCGTCTACAGCCGGAGAAAGCTGACGGGCGATTTGTCTTATATATGTGTTTTTTTTCAAAGCTACTTTTTGGACCTTATGTATCTTATTCTGCCTTTCAACGTTCCCATCGACGGCTTTGCAGTCATACAACAGAGCAAATTGGAAAAGGAATCAGCCAGTTGATTTGTGGATTGGCAAAGGTGGTTTTGCTCAGCGGGCAGCTGTTCCTGATTGTTCAGCAGATGCAGACTGCGGCAACGGAACACAATACCGTCTTTTTCACTTGGATGTATTATGGAGTATATTTTTTATCCTTTTACTTTCAGATTGCTGGTTATACAGATATGGCTGCCGGTCTCGCCGCCTGTTATGGATATATACTGCCAAAAAGCAACCGGCTGCCGCTTTGGAGTCGTCATTTTTCGACTTTTCTGTGCAATTGGAACAGAACCATCTGCAAGTGGTTCCTATGTGCGTTTGGGGTGTCTTCCAAACAAAAATCCTTTCGTTGGCTGCGACTGCTTTTCGCATACAGTTTATTTGGTTGGTTTTGTCGAGGACGGATGACGGCATTTCTCTGGGGATTGTTGACAGGTAGTTTTCTGCTGCTTTCGATGTGGATGCACCGAAAATGGCAGATGCCGCATATGTTAGAATGGTGTGTAGTGTTTCTGGCTGGTATTTTGGGATGGAGTTTATTCTGTTCGGATACGGTAACGGAAGCGGTTTCAGCATGGGGCTTTCTATTTGGAAAAAGCAGAGACTTGGTTAGCTATCAGGATTTATATTTTTTAAAGAGTAGTATATGGATGCTTATAATCTCATTATTTTGCACGACAGGATGGCATCAGATGATAAAGCGATGGTGTTTAAAACAGAAACAGACAGCATGGATGGTTACGGTTTGTATACCGATTGGCAATGTGCTGTTACTATGTTTGAGCATTGCTGCGATGGTAAGTGATAGTATTTCTCCATTATTCCTGCAATGGTAAACCGTGATATGCAGTATTTTATCAAAAAGGAGGGAAACGGATGAAATATCGTCTGGTTTTTTGGTGTGTTCTGCCTGTCTGTTTATTGATGTTGTTCTTTTGTGGAGAGGGCATTTTGTACCGCTCTGCTCAGACAAAGCCACTGCAAACTGGCAGCATTTCTGTTCCCTATAGTGAAACCATTCAAAAGTGGTATACGCAGTTGCAGGTACAGCTTGGAAATCGGCAGAGAAACGGCGTTTATATTGGAGAAGCTGCTCTTTATGTTTTGCCAAAATCCCTTTCTACAGAAGCTCTACAACAGACTGCAGGTTGTATCAATCGCTTTTACGATACCTATCAAATTTCTACCTGTGTGATTGCGATACCGGATGCTGCTTCGTTTTATGCAGAAGATTTGCCGGATGGAATGCCTTTGGTACAGCAAAAGCCGCAAATTAAGCAATTTTATAATACAATTGATATGCATATCCGAAAAACAGATGCCTATTATATTTTAGAAGCAGAGGCAGACGACTATATTTATTACCGTACCTTTCCATATTGGACAAGCTATGGGGCGTACAGTGTTTATCGCAGTGCCATCCAGAAACTTGGCTTTGTTCCAATTTCCTATGACCATTATACCGTTTCTCATGTAAAAAATGATGCAAAAGGCACGCTATATCAGCTTTGTCAATATGAAGCAGTGACGCCGGATTTGATTGATATTTACGAGAATGTGGACAGTCGTCCAGCGTGTCAGCTGACAACTTATGCGTTGGATGGAACCAGCACAAAAACAGATACGCTCTATGATGCAGCAGCATTGGAAACAGAGGATGTTTATCGCTTTTATCTTGGCGGAGAGGCTCCACTGCAAATTGTCACAACCGATGTGAAAA
This sequence comes from Oscillospiraceae bacterium, assembly GCA_016297675.1. GTDB lineage: Bacteria > Bacillota > Clostridia > Oscillospirales > Ruminococcaceae > Ruminococcus_C. The sequence continues at coordinate 3,505 of JAEDGE010000058.1, read as the reverse complement.
ACGGAAAACGACTGCTGGTCATCAAAGATGCATGGGCAAATTGTATGATACCGTTTCTTGCACAGCATTATGAGGAAATTTGTTTGGTAGATATACAATTTGAGCAGGCATTGACCACATTGATTCCGGATATTACAACTTATCAGCAGGTATTATTTTTGTGTCATATTGATACTTATGCAAATACAGAACAGTTTAAACAGGTCTTATCTGTTGAACAGAATGATTCTCATTTGGTTTCTGAATAGAAAAATCAATTGAATCAGAAAGGAGCTTTTTTATGTGGATGGATCTGCATACGCATACAACCTGTTCTGACGGCCAATATACGCCGGAAGAATTGGTACAGCGAGCAGGAAAATTGGGCATTCGTGCACTGGCAATTACAGATCATGATGCTGTTTCCGGTACAGAACGGGGAAGAACTGCCGCAAAAGTCTTTCCAGAACTGGAGATTTTCTCTGGGATTGAAATCAGTGCAAAAGAAAATCCGCAACTGCATATTCTTGGATATGGCATAGATGGCAGCCATGCCGACTTACAAGACTATATTGAAAAGAACAAACAACTGCGGCAGGGAAGACGGGAACGGATGCTTTCATTTTTACAAGAAAAGGGGGTGTCTTTAACATTAGAGGAAGTGATGGCAGCAAATGACGGTCGCAGCAGCGGCAGACCGCATTTTGCAAAGGCAATGTTAGAAAAGGGAATTGTGTCCAGTATTGATGAGGCATTTGACCGCTATCTTGCAACACCAGAATATTTGCAGCGAGTAGAACGTCCAAAGCCGACAGCGGTAGAAAGTATTCAGCTGATTCGGAAAGCTGGCGGCGTTGCTGTTCTGGCACATCCAGCGAAATTAAAATTAAAACCATCGGCTTTTCTGGAATTGCTATCTATTCTGTGCCAAGCTGGGTTACAGGGCATTGAGGCATATTATAGTACGCATCATAAAGAAGAAATGACATGGTACAATGAAATTGCGAAACAATATGGTTTGTTCTGTACCTGCGGCTCTGATTTTCATGGAGAAATCATCAAGCCGGAAATTGCATTGGGCACGGGTAAAGAGGGAAGTCTTCTTCTGCCGGAAGAGTTGGAACAGGAAATTTTCCAAAATTTCAAGCAAGCACTTTCCAATAGAAATCATGGAACGGATGAATAAAAGATGAGAAGAACTGACAAAGAGATAACCAATCAGGAACAGATGGATTCTTTTATTGCACAGTGTACCTGCTGCCGTTTGGCATTTGCAGATGGCAAATATCCCTATATTGTACCAATGAATTTTGCCTATGAACGGCAACAAGAACACCGCATTTTTTATTTTCATTGTGCAGCTGAGGGGAAAAAACTGCAATGTATGAAAAACAATCAAGGTGCTGTCAGTTTTGAATTGGACGGCTGCCATCGTTTGAAGAAAGCAAAAACAGCTTGTGAACATACATTTTACTACCAAAGTGTTATTGGATATGGTACTATTACAGCAATAGAGAATATAGAGGAAAAGCAGGCTGCTTTACAAAAACTCATGCAGCATTATACAGAAAAAGCAGATTGGACGTTCTCAGAAACTGTGATCAAGCGAATCGTTGTGTGGAAGTTAATCGTAGAAGAAATGCATTGTAAACTGTCAAAAGAATAAAAACTACTTTTCTTTAAAAATCAAGATATGGATATCAAAGTATTGTTCTTGTTGTGTGGTATCATACATATCTATTTCAACAAAAATTGTAAATCTAATTGGGAAAAAGAAAACATGATGTAAACCTTGCGGAAAATTCAAAAAATACTTGATTCCGGTCGGAAAATGTTGTATAATAAAGATGTACGCCAAAGCGGTATACAAGCATTCCCACATCCGCCTGATTCCTTTTACAATAGAAGAACAGGTGTGGGACAACTATCATATGAAAGGAGTTTGAAGATGATTTATTCAAACGAAGTAAACAAAATGTGCAGTATTGCACAGGGCGTGAACCATGGTGCTGCTCCGATTCCGGAAGAGGCAAAGTGGGTAAAGGCAAAGGAAATTTCTGATATCTCCGGTCTGACACATGGTATCGGCTGGTGTGCACCACAGCAGGGTACTTGCAAGCTGACCCTGAATGTCAAGGAAGGCGTCATTCAGGAAGCCCTTGTAGAAACCATCGGCTGTTCTGGTATGACCCATTCCGCTGCAATGGCATCTGAAATTCTGCCAGGCAGAACGATTCTGGAAGCATTGAATACTGACCTTGTATGTGATGCAATCAATACTGCTATGCGGGAACTGTTCCTGCAGATTGTTTACGGTAGAAGCCAGAGTGCATTCTCCGAAGAAGGTCTGCCGATTGGTGCAGGTCTGGAAGATTTGGGTAAGGGTCTGCGTTCTCAGGTTGGTACCATGTATGGTACACTGGCAAAGGGTCCTCGTTATCTGGAAATGACAGATGGTTATGTTACAAAGGTTGCACTGAATGAAGACGATGAAATTATCGGCTATAAGTTTGTAAACTTTGGTAAGATGATGGACTTCATCAAGGCTGGTGACGATGCCAATACGGCATTTGAAAAGGCACAGGGCCAGTACGGTCGTGTAGCAGACGCTGTGAAGTTTGTAGACCCGAGAGAAGAATAAGGAGGATTTCATCCATGGCATTGTTTGAATCTTATGAGAGAAGAGAAAAGCAGATTCTTGCGGTTCTCAAGGAATATGGTATTGACTCCATCGAAGGTGCAGCAGAAGTCACAAAGGCAGCTGGTCTGGACGTTTATAAGATGGTAGAAGGCATTCAGCCGATTTGTTTTGAGAATGCAAAGTGGGCATACACTGTTGGTGCAGCAATCGCCATCAAGAAAGGCTGCCATCGGGCTGCTGATGCTGCTGCAGCAATTGGAGAAGGCTTGCAGGCATTCTGTATTCCGGGTTCTGTGGCAGACCAGAGAAAGGTTGGTCTGGGTCACGGCAATCTGGGCAAGATGTTGCTGGAAGAAGAGACAAAGTGTTTTGCATTTCTGGCTGGTCACGAATCCTTTGCAGCTGCTGAAGGTGCAATTGGTATCGCAGAAAAGGCAAACAAGGTACGGAAAGAACCACTGCGGGTTATCCTGAATGGTCTGGGTAAAGATGCTGCACAGATTATTGCAAGAATTAATGGTTTTACTTATGTAGAAACTGAAATGGATTACTACACAGGAGAAGTAAAAGAAGTTTTCCGCAAGTGTTATTCCAAGGATGCAAACAGCCCGAGAGCAAAGGTAAACTGCTACGGTGCAAATGATGTTACCGAAGGCGTTGCAATCATGTGGAAGGAAGGCGTTGACGTTTCCATTACTGGTAACTCCACCAACCCGACCAGATTCCAACATCCAGTAGCTGGTACATACAAGAAGGAATGTATTGACGCTGGTAAGAAGTATTTCTCTGTTGCATCCGGCGGCGGTACGGGCCGTACTCTGCATCCGGACAACATGGCAGCAGGTCCAGCTTCTTATGGTATGACGGATACCATGGGTCGTATGC
>JAEDGE010000241.1 GCA_016297675.1 Oscillospiraceae bacterium | reverse complement strand
TAACAATCTTTTCTTTGATTCAGACGATCATTGCAAAAATCTATGCTATTCAGGCAGGAACAGATTTGGGCTGGAACATTGCCCTGGTTACGCTGGCAATCCTGCTGATTATTCTGGCAGTTGTACTGGCAATTGATGGCGTAAGATCACTGACTGCGAAAAAAGCAAAATAAACAATGTTAATAAAAGGCGGAGTGAAAGGCAGTAATGCTTTTTGCTCTGCCTTTTTGTTACTATAGAAAAATAGGTGTAAAATGTTATAATACATAAAACAATATTTGGGAGATAGACATAAAGACTATGAAGATACATGGAAATACTCAACAGCTTCAGCTGACAGAAGGAAATATACTGAAAACATTATTGCTGTTCTCTCTTCCCATGATTGCAGGAAATCTGCTGCAGCAGGTCTACAATATTGCAGATACGATGATAGTAGGCCGGTATGTGGGGGCAGATGCCCTAGCTGCGGTGGGATCCGCATACACGTTGATGACATTTCTTACGTCGGTAATTATCGGTCTGTGCATGGGAAGCGGGGCTGTTTATTCTATCTTTTTCGGAGCAGGAGAGAAAGACAGGCTCAGAGAGAGCGTCTGGGTGTCATTTTGGATGATTGGTCTGGTTACTATTTTGATCACTGTTTTTGTATTCTGGAAAGTGGACTGGATTCTGAAAATTTTGCAGGTACCGGATGCTGTTTATCCATTGATACGTTCTTATGTTCGGATTATTTTTTGCGGCATTGGTTTTGTATTTTTGTATAATTACTTCTCATCGATTCTCCGTGCGGTTGGGAATTCTTCTGTACCGCTTTATTTTCTGGCAGCAGCATCTATTATCAATATTGTACTTGATCTCTGGTTTGTGATTGGTAAGGGCTGGGGCGTACAGGGAGCTGCCGGAGCTACCGTAATCGCTCAGGGAATAGCCGGGACAGGTGTAATGCTGTATGTAATCTTGCGTATGCCGCAGGTATTACCCGAAAGACAACACATGGTAATCCGGCCAGAACTGGTTTGTTATATCGGGAATTATTCGGCACTGACCTGTGTACAGCAATCTGTAATGAATTTTGGCATTCTGATGATACAGGGATTAGTGAACAGTTTTGGCACGGTAATTATGGCGGCATTTGCTGCGGCTGTTAAAATAGACACGCTGGCTTATATGCCTGCGCAGGAATTCGGCAATGCGGTTTCTATCTTTGTGGCACAGAATCATGGAGCTGGCAAAAAAGAACGGATTCATACTGGATTCAAAAAAGCAGTGATGGTGTCTGTGATATTCTGTCTGTTGGTAGCGGCAGTGGTTTGTGGATTTGCAGGGCCATTGATGAGAATCTTTGTGGATAAAGAGCAGATAGAGATCATACAGGTTGGGATTCATTATCTCCGGATTGAAGGGGCTTTTTATTGGGGAATTGGTCTGCTGTTTTTGCTGTATGGCATTTACAGAGGAATGGAAAAACCGGGAATCTCACTGGTACTGACAATTATTTCACTGGGAACCCGTGTGGTACTGGCATACACTCTGGCACCTAACCCTGCTTTTGGAGTATCCGCCATCTGGTGGGCGATACCGATTGGGTGGATGCTGGCAGATGCGGCAGGTGTATGGGGGTTAAAAAAGAGTTTTAAATCTAAATAGTTATTACTTGACTTTGCCGGAAAGCAGTGGTAATATAATTATATACAAAAAACCGAAACGTTTCGGAATTGAAAATAAGGAGGATAAGGATATGCCATTAGTTACATCAAAAGAAATGCTTTTGGACGCACAGAAGGGTGGTTATGCTGTAGGAGCTTTTAACGTAGAGAATATGGAGATGGTGAAAGCAGTGATTGCTGCTGCTGAAGAACTGCAGGCACCGGTTATGCTTCAGACAACTCCATCTACGATTAAGTATGGTACAGTGGAAACGTATGCAGCAATTGTAGCAGCAGAGGCTAAGAAAGCTTCTGTACCTGTATGTTTGCATCTGGATCATGGCAGCAGCTATGAACTGGCAGTGCAGTGTATGGAGAATGGTTACACATCTGTCATGATAGACGGATCCAAGGAAAACCTGGAAGGAAATATTGCAGTTTCTGCAAAGGTGGTTGAGGCAGCGAAGCTGAAAGGTATCCCTGTGGAAGCAGAACTGGGAAAAGTGGGCGGTAAAGAAGATGATCTGGAAGCAGAAGCTGATACGAATACAGATCCGGCAGAAGCAGTGGAATTTGTGGAACGTACCGGCATTGATTCTCTGGCTGTTGCAATCGGAACTGCTCATGGATTTTATGTGGGAACTCCTGTTCTTGATAAAGAACGTCTTTCTGAGATCAGAAAAGTTGTCTCTATTCCATTAGTGCTGCATGGGGCTTCCGGTCTGACCGATGAGGATGTGTCTGACTGTGTAAAG
>JAEDGE010000240.1 GCA_016297675.1 Oscillospiraceae bacterium | reverse complement strand
TGCATTGCCGGTGGTGGCTCTGCCACCAAGAGCCGCCGTTCATACTGCCTTTGCAGCCATTTTTGGCGGCATTGCAAACAACGATGTTGTTTGCAATAGAGGGCAGTATATGAGCGTGATATGATGGTTTTCATTATATCATTTTTGGTATGGAATTGCAAGGTGCTTTCCAGAAACCCATGCAAAAAGTGACTTATTTCGGCGAAATGTAAAAAATACTTGCAATTATACGAAAAATGGTTTATAATAATAGGGCAAATGAAGAGAAAAAGGAGTTTTTCAATATGAATATGAAATTTATTCGGAAACTGCCGATTCCACAGGAATTGAAGAAGCAGTTTTCGTTGTCTGACAAATTAATTGCGGTCAAAGCTGCCAGAGATGCAGAGATTCAGAAGGTATTTACTGGGGAATCTGACAAAAAGCTCTTAATTATTGGTCCCTGTTCTGCGGATCGGGAAGATGCAGTTCTGGATTATACCTGTCGGTTGGCAAAGGTGCAGGAGAAAGTAGCAGATAAGCTGATCATCATTCCGAGAATCTACACCAATAAGCCGAGAACGACCGGCGAAGGGTATAAGGGGATGGTACATCAGCCAGATCCACAGAAAAAAGAGGATATGCTGCAAGGATTGATTGCCATTCGGCAGCTGCACACAAAGGCAGTAGAAATGACCGGTTTGACCTGTGCGGATGAGATGTTGTATCCGGAGAATCACCGGTATTTGTCTGACCTGCTCTCTTATGTTGCCGTTGGTGCACGTTCTGTAGAAGACCAGCAGCATCGTTTGACTGCAAGCGGACTGGATATTCCAGTTGGGATGAAGAATCCGACCGGAGGCGATCTGTCTGTTATGATGAATTCTCTGGTTGCTGCACAGGCAAGCCATACCTTCCTGTACCGTGGCTGGGAGGTACAGACTGCTGGTAATCCGCTGTCACACGCCATCCTGCGTGGTTATGTAGATAGTCAGGGAAAATCACTGCCAAACTATCATTATGAAGACTTAATTCGGTTGTGTGAGCTGTATGAAAAGAAAAATCTTGTAAATCCGGCTGTGATTGTCGATGCAAACCATGCAAATTCCGGAAAGAAATATCTGGAGCAAATCCGCATTTGTAATGAAGTACTGCACAGTTGCCGTCATAGCAATGAAATTCGTGCTCTGTTCAAAGGCTTTATGATTGAAAGCTATCTTGAGGATGGTGCACAGAAGATTGGCGAAGGCGTTTATGGAAAATCCATTACAGATCCGTGCCTTGGTTGGGAGAAATCAGAGCAATTGATTTATACGATTGCAGATCAGCTGTAAGCGTGTACGAAAAAAGATAAAAATGAGCAGTTCTCGCATACAACGGAACTGCTCATTTTTTATAATGATCATATTATTGCTTAATCACCTAATCGATTTAATCCATAGGTTTCATCTAAATATTGTTTTCCGGTTTCTGTTGTAAAATAAACATTCCGAAAATGGATAATCGCTTTCTTGGTCATTTTCTCTTCTCTGGCATTCACTAAAAAATCTGCTTCCACTAAAATTTGAAAGTCGATGCCGTCGATTTCCGTATAGGTGTGGTGATGTCCGACCAAAAAGCAAACCCGATCTACAAACGGCTCAGAAAAACCAATTGCCAACAGCATGGCACGGGCAAGCGGCGGGCCTTCTTTCTCCTGATAGACGCCGGCAGCAGAGCGATATTTTCGTTCTGCCGCATGAATGCCGATGTCGTGTACCAGTGCGGCGGCTTCAATCCGCAGTTGTAGCTGTGCATTGACCTGCTCGCTGTGTGCAATGGCACTGGCAAAGGCATATACTTTCATAAAATGGTGAATTCGTTTGGGGTCATCATGATACAGCGTAATCATGGCTGTGATCAGTTCATTTATTTTTGAATCCATAAACCCAATGCCTCCTCTATCCTGGAATCGGAATTCCGTTCTTAGTATAGCAGATAGATTTATAGAATTCATGAATATAACGTGTTACAAAATGAAACAAATTAAGCCGCTACAGCCTTCATTGATCACTCGTTCCAATGTTTCCTGTAACTTCAGACGAGCTTCCATCGGCATTTTACTCAGTTTGTTGTGCAGTCCTTCATTGACCAACTCATGCAGAGATTTTCCAAAAATATTGGAAGACCAGATTTTTGTAGGGTCTTCTTCGAATCCCTCCAGCAGGTACATGACCAGTTCTTCGCTCTGCTTTTCTGTGCCCACAATCGGACTGACTGCGGTATGAATGGATGCCTTCATCATATGAATGGACGGTGCAGAAGCACGCAGCCGGACACCATACTTGCCGCCCTGCTTGATGATTTCCGGTTCTTCCAGTGACATTTCTTCCAGTTGTGGCATGACAATGCCATAGCCGGTTGCCTCTACCGCCTCCAGTGCAGGA
>JAEDGE010000239.1 GCA_016297675.1 Oscillospiraceae bacterium | reverse complement strand
GAATATGGTGCAGATGCTTTGCGGTTCATGCTGGCAACCGGCAATGCACCGGGTAATGATATGCGTTACAGCGATGATAAAGTAAAGGCTGCCCGTAATTTTGCCAACAAGCTTTGGAATGCATCCCGGTTTATTATGATGAATCTGCCGGAAGACTTCCAGTTCTGTGGATTGCCGGAAACACTGGCAATGGAAGATAAATGGATCATAGATCGTTTCAATACGCTGGCAAAGGAAGTCAACGAGAATCTGAACAAGTTTGAAATCGGCGTTGCCTGCTCCAAGTTGTATGATTTTATCTGGGATGTATACTGTGACTGGTATATCGAATTGACAAAGCCGAGAATTCAGGCAGGTGGCGAAACGATGCAGCAGGCACAAGCTGTTTTGGTTTGGGTAATGCGTGGTATGCTGAAATTACTGCATCCATTTATGCCATATATTACAGAGGAAATCTGGCAGGTACTGACCGATGGAGAATCTATGATTATGCTGGAATCCTATCCGGTTTATACTGAAGAAAATGCCTATGCAGAAGCTGCTCAGTTTGAAAAAGTAATTGATGCCATTCGTGCAATTCGAAACTGCCGGACATCCATGAATGTTCCACCGTCCAGAAAAGCAAGTGTTTACATTGAGACACAGGATACAGCATTGTTTGCAGAAGCAGCTGTTTTCTTTGAAAAACTTGTCTCCGCTTCTACTGTAGAAGTTGGCACAGCATTCGACCTGTCAGATGTTGCTACTGCCGTTACAGACAGTGCAAGAATTTTCATTCCAATGGCAGAATTGGTGGATAAGGAAAAGGAACTGGCACGGCTGCAAAAAGAACAGCAAAAGGCACAGAAGGACATTGATTTCTTGCAAAAGAAACTGAACAATCCGGGATTTCTTGCAAAAGCACCGGAACAGTTGATTGCGGCGGAACGTGCAAAGCTGGAAAAAGCAACAGAAAAAATGGAAAAGATTTTGCAGTCCATTTCTGGTTTACAGGCATAATTTTATGTTATTTTTCAAATAAGTTCATATCATAATACCATTCGCAGTAGAATCATATCTATTGCGGATGGTTCTTTTTGAGAGGAGTGCAGAAAACGATGACGATTTCAGAAACCATTGCCTATATTCAGCAATTTAGCAAGAGTGGCAAACCTGTAAGGGATTTATCACGCATTCAAGCACTTTTAAAGGAATTAGGAAATCCGCAGGAACAGTTGCAGTTTGTTCATGTTGCTGGTACAAATGGAAAGGGATCGGTTGTGGCATATGGTTCTGCAGCAACCATTGCAGCTGGTATCCAAACCGGACAATTTACCTCACCGTTTGTGCTGCACTATCAGGATCGCATACAGGTGAATGGGCAGGATATTCCAGATGACCGACTTTGTGCACTGTGTGAAAAAGTAACTGCTTGCCACGTGTCAAAAGATTGCTCTCAATTTGAAATTACCTTTGCAATTGCCTTGCTTTATTTTCTGGAACAAAAGTGTGAACTAGTCTTTTTGGAAACTGGTTTAGGTGGTTTATTGGATGCGACCAATGTAATCTCTGCCCCTCTTGTCAGTATCATTACGTCTGTTTCTTTTGACCATATGGCAATATTGGGAAATACATTGCCGGAAATTGCTGCTCAGAAAGCAGGTATTATTAAGCCTCATTGTCCGATTGTTTTATCTCCAGATAATGCAGATGTTGTGACAGAAGTCGTAAAAAAGACAGCGGAGCAAAAGCAGTCCGCTGTCTTGATTCCTGATTTACAGAAACTTATCATTTTAGAAGAAACGTTATCCGAAACAAAATTTCAGTACAAAGAGCAGATTTATACTCTGCATATGACAGGAAAGCATCAGATTTATAATGCCCTTTCTGCCCTTTCTGCATTGCATCTCTTAGAAGAAAAAGGATTTTCTATCCCAGATGCAGTCATTTGTACTGCCTTTTCTACTGTGCAACTGCCAGCACGCATACAGATTTTAAAACAAAATCCATTGGTTTTAGTGGATGGGGGACATAATGCCTCTGGTGTTGCAGCTTTGACTGCTGTTTTAAAACAGAACAAAAAGCATCCTGTGATTGGTATCTTAGGTATGGTAAAGGGAAAAGATTATCAAACTGCTGTAAAAGAACTTTCAGAGGTAATGGATACTGTAATCTGTGTGGATGATTTTTCTCCGCAATCTGTTCCTGCGGAAACATTAGCTTCCTGTTTTCCAAAATCATTGCAAACCATTATTCTGCCGCATCATGCAGCCATGTCTTATGCTGTAAAAATGGCAGCAGAAACGAATGGTTGTGTAGTAGTTAGTGGCTCGCTCTATTTATCCAGTGCATTTCTGGAACAGGAAAGCATTCAGTTATAGACCTATGCATCAAATCGAGTTTCTACTTGTTTTGCTGCACAGGCTGG
>JAEDGE010000238.1 GCA_016297675.1 Oscillospiraceae bacterium | reverse complement strand
GTCTCCGGCATGAAGGAAATGCTGGGAAACAGCAATGAGTGGGGTGTCGTCACAACAAACGATGAGAATGCTCTGTATTCAGGAATAAAGGTTCTCATAGATGATCAGGAGCTTTTACGCCATTACAAAGTGGCGTCTCTTGAGCGAGGAAAGATTTTTCAGACGAAAGAAACAGTTTATCAGGTTGAAAAGATGCTTCTGCAATTATAAGGAGACCAGATTATGACGGTTTTACAGGTTTGCGCATTTGCAGCCCCCAATGCCGGTAATTTTATCGCTTGTCTTACGAAGTTGGAATTTGCACTGGAAGCGAAAGGAATAAAAACTGTCTATGCCTTTGCAGATGGTGCAGAGGATAAGCCATGGTGTAAAGAGATTCAAAGGCGGACGGATGTTTATTTCCTTCCAACCGCAAACGCACGAATACTGCCCCAAACCTATCAAATCTTCCGTAAGATCTACACTGAACAGAACGTTTCCATCGTGCATACCCATTTTGAATTGTATGACATTCCCGCGACAGTGACAGCCCCCAGGGATACGAAAGTGATCTGGCATTTGCATGACGCCTTAAAACTGAACTACAGTAAAGATGGGGCCTTTCATAAACTACTTACCCGGTTTCAGTATGCATGTGTTGGAAAACGTGCCCAGCTCCTGTCCGTATCAAAAGAACATGCGAAGTTTGCAGTTCAATTGGGCTTTCCAAAGAAGCAGGTAGTTTATTTCCCAAATGGAATCCATACAGAACGTATACATAAGACACCGCAAAGGAAGAAAGAAAATCAATTCCTAATGTTTGGTTGGGAAGTGCAGCGCAAGGGGGTCGATCTGGTCGTTGCCGCGGCCGAACAATTACCCAAGCATAGCTGCAAGATTGTCGTCATCGGGCAAGATGAATGCCGGGCCTTTCTTGCTCAGCATGGCACATCGGACATTGTTGAATTCCATGAGCCAGTAGACGATGTAAACACATTATTTCAGACATCAAAGGCGTTTCTTCATGTCAGCAGAGCAGAGGGCCTTTCCTATGCCTTGCTGGAAGCAATTTATGCAGGTCTTCCTGTGGTCTGCAGTGACATTGAAGAAAATCGGTTTGCGGAGGTATTCCAAAACGTTTTCTTTATTCCCAGTGAAGATAGTGAAGCGATCACAAAACAGTTGGAGGCCCTTATTCAATGGGACGGCACATTGTCAGCTTTCTCAGTGGAAGCCAATCGCACAATCATTGAGGACACTTATTCCGTCGAGGCGTGGATAAAAAAACTAACTGCAATTTATTTGGAGTAACAAAATGATTTCCGTGATAATCCCGGTCTACAATACAGAAGAATATTTACCGCAATGTCTTGACAGTCTCATTGCCCAAACCTATCGCAATCTGGAGATTATTTGCGTGAATGATGGATCTACCGATGAGAGCTTGAACGTCCTGTCTCGGTACGCCGAAAAAGATGCCCGAGTTACTGTTTTATCGCAAAAGAATAGTGGTGTCTCTGCTGCCAGAAATGCAGGCATCCGGGCTGCAAAAGGAGACTACATTTCTTTTATTGACAGCGACGATGAATTGGAAACTGACATGTACGAAATTCTGCTAAATCTGATGAAAGCACATGAAGCGGACATTGCCCATTGCAGCTACCGGAAAATTCACGCAAACGGAACCGTAAAAGAAATCGGCGGTACCGGCGAATTGCTGATCCAATCCTCAGACGAAGCCGGAATCTGCTTTTTAACAGGGCAAAGATTCACCGGAAGTTTGTGGAACAAATTGTTTCGCAGAGAAATACTGGATGGTGTATGGTTTGACGAAAGCCTAAAGATCAATGAAGATCTGCTATTCTGCGCGATGGCGTTTCAGCAGGCAGAGAAAATAGTCTTTCTTGATGCAGCGAAATATCACTACTTTGAACGTATAAATTCCGCCTGTGCCAGGACCCAGGCTATCCGTAAAAAAAGAGATGCGGCTGATGCGATGAAAAAGATCCTTGCAATCTATAAATCCACACCGGTGGAGGCATACGCAGCGGAAAGATATTTTTACTGCCTGACAGATCTTTACCGAGCCTACCTATTTGACGGAATCCGAAAAAACAGGCAAAGGTTGGAGCAGCTTCAACAGCAGATGAATGAGGTCGAGCCTCATTGCCAGAAGCACAGTATGCGCCTCAAGGCAAACTATGCTTTCATGCGCTGTTGCCCAGTAGCATACAAGCTAATTTACTCGGTATATGACCGTATCCGGAAGCCAAACTGGGATATATGATGGAGTTTCGTTATGAATTTACCATTGATCAGTGTGATTGTTCCTGTATACAAAGTTGAGAAATATCTTGACCGCTGCGTCCAATCAATTGCCGATCAAACCTACAAAAATCTGGAGATTATTCTGGTAGACGACGGCTCGCCGGAT
>JAEDGE010000237.1 GCA_016297675.1 Oscillospiraceae bacterium | reverse complement strand
GTTGCAGCGAGGAGGAGGCATTGGAGATGATGCCACAGCAGCAGGATGCAGGCGGTTTATTTGACGGCGGTGGATTCTGATGCAGCGAAATTATGAACCCAATGCAGACCGCATCATTGCCCTATATCAGCAGTTGGAAGAGGATATTTTATCAGCAATCGTCCGGCGAATGCTGAAAATGGGCTATGTGTCCGATGCGACAAAGCATCAAATCGAAGTGCTGCAAGCTGCCGGACTGCTGTATGATGACATCATCCAGCTGATTGCCGACCGAACGGATGCCAGCACGGCACAGGTGAAAGCCCTGTTTGAGGATGCCGGCGTGCAGACGATTTCCATTGATAACGACATTTACGAGAAAGCCGGAGAAATTCCGGTGGACATCCGGCAGGATGACAGCATGAAGCAGGTGCTGGAAGCCGGATACAAGAAAACGCTTGGCACGATGCAGAACCTTGTCCGCACCACGGCAAACAACGCTCAGACGGCTTTTATCCAGACGTGCGACAGGATTTATATGCAAGTGGCAAGCGGTGCATTTTCCTATCAGGAAGCCATCCGATTTGCGTTGCGGGAACTGGCAGACACAGGAGCGTATATCACCTATCCAACCGGACATACAGACCGGCTGGACGTGGCTGTCCGGCGGTGCGTGCTGACTGGTGTGAGCCAGACGGCGGCAGCGGTTGCCAAACAGCAGGCAGAAAATGCAGATTGTCAGTACATGGAGCTGACCGCCCACAGCGGTGCCAGACCGGAACACGCCAAATGGCAGGGGCAGCTTGTTATCATCAAAGGCAACCGCACCAAATTATACATAGACGGTCTGAAAGTTTTCACGCTTTCAGAGATTGGTTATGGAGATGGTGCAGGATTCAAGGGATGGAATTGCCGGCACAACTGGCATCCCTATTATGTTGGCTATTCCACACCAAATTACACGCAGGAAGAATTGAAAAAGCTGGACGAACCGTGTATTCCGTACAACGGGAAGCTTTACACGGAATATGAGATCAGCCAGATGCAGCGAGCCGGAGAGCGAAAAGTCAGGGCATGGAAACGGCGTTGCATCACCGCACAGGAAGGCGTAAACAGTGCCACAGATGATGTGACAAAAGCAGCGGCACAGGCGGAATACAGCAAGTCTGCGGTGCATCTGAAAGCGAATGAGGAAAAGCTGAAAGACTTCTGTAAACAGACCGGACAAGACCGAGATCGGTTCCGAGAACAGGTGTATGGGTTCAGTCGGTCAGAGGCTCAGAGGGCTGTGCAGGCGGCGAAAAAGGCAAAGAGCGGCTTGACTTCTGGGGCGAAAAGTGGTACAATGAGACCATATGAAAGGAAGTTATCAAGATCGGACAAAAAACGGATAATAGAGCGGGCAGTTTCCGAAGAAAAACCAATTTTTGCAGAAGATACTGATGTAAATAAATTCGCTTCTTATGTCAGAAATGTTCCAAAAAAGAAAGGTTTCTATGATGTTGCATTGCACGGGAATCCAACGTCTACGGAATTTTTTGGAGAGACAATTGATGCATATATGCTTGCAAATATTATTAGAAATCGAAATGATTATATAAAAGGAACGAAAGTGCGATTACTCTCTTGTAATACTGGAAATACTGAAAGCACTGGCAATTGCGTTGCACAAATTGTTGCAAATGAACTTGGCGTTCAGGTAGAAGCCCCAACAGATATTATTTATGTAAATCCAGATGGAACTTTTACTATTGGTGATTATGATGACGGCTTTATGAAAATATTCTATCCAAGAAAGTGATGTGCTGGTTATGAAATACTTGCTCAAAAAACCAATCAGAAAAATGACTGATGCAGAATTTAAAAAAAACACTGCTCACTATGCAGAAAATGAAAAAACAGTACTACTCCAATATATGAAATCATTTTCTCCATGTTCATTCACATCAGAACCAGTAAGAGATATATTTTCTGGGAAAATTGTAGTTGATGCGGATAATGCAAGAAGTGATGGCGTGTATCGGTGGTATGAATCAGAAATCTATCATTTTGAAAAGTACGATCTAAAGCTAAACGATGACTTTGTTCATCATGTTTTATCAAAATAATTGCAGCATATGTTTTCGGATGTATGCTTGAAAGGGTCGGATTTGTTCCGGCTCTTTTTTCATGCCAGTTTTCATGATGGGGGGTGAGAATGTGGAAAATGATATGAAAGCAGAAGCAAAACAGATTCTGTTTGACAAGCTGAAAGAAATGTCAGAACTTGAAATCAGTGATTTCTATGATGACAGATGCGGATACAACGGATTGTGTTCTGTTATGTGCGATATTTACAAAGCAATTACAGACACCAAAGAAAATGAATAAATTAGCATCTTCGGAAAAAAGGGTGCTATTTTTATACCCAAAAATCAGAAAGAGAGGAAAAAACCATGGCAG
>JAEDGE010000236.1 GCA_016297675.1 Oscillospiraceae bacterium | reverse complement strand
GGCATGATGACAAAATTATTGCCATTCCGTGCAGTGACCCCACATATAATACCTATGTGGATATTGACGAACTGCCAAGTCATATTTTTGAGGAAATGGTACATTTCTTTAAGGTTTACAAAGAACTGGAACACAAGGCCACAGCTGTGGACGAAATCCAAAACGCAAAGGCAGCAAAGGAAATCATTGCAAAGGATATTGAGAACTATATTGAGAAATTCTGTAAGTAATTGCAGATGAAAATTATGCCAATGAGAAAAAAGGAGAACAAAAAATGGTAACAGCAGCATCATCCGCATCGGACATTTTGTTCAATCACGAAACCAATGTTGCCCCGCTGGGGTTGATTGCGATGCGTGGAACGGAGGAACTTGGAAAGAAGATTGACACGTATCTGGTGGAATGGGCAAGAAAAGGCGGCTATGACGTGGACACCTTTTTGATTGCCTGCGAATGCCCTCGTTTCTCTTCCGGTGACGGAAAGGGATTGATTAAATCCACCATTCGAGGAAAGGATTTGTTCATTCTGATTGACGTTGGAAATTACAGCTGTGAATATCAGATGTTTGACAGAATGAATGTGATGTCACCGGATGACCATTATCAGGATTTAAAACGAATCATTCAGGCTGCCAGCGGAAAGGCACATCGTGTAAACGTGATTATGCCGATTCTCTACGGCGGCAGACAGCACCGGAGAAATTACAGAGAATCGCTCGACTGTGCGTGTGCGTTGCAGGAACTGGAACAGATGGGGGTTTCCAATGTCATCACGTTTGATGCCCATGACCCGAGAGTCTGCAATGCGGTTCCGCTGATGGGCTTTGACAATGTGGTACCGTCTTATCAGGTCTTGAAGGCAATGTTCCACGACATTCCACATCTGCGTACCACACCGGATGAATTTATGGTCATCAGTCCGGATGAAGGGGCACTGAACCGGAATATGTACTATGCTTCTGTACTGGGTGTACCGATGGGGATGTTCTACAAACGGCGGGATTACTCGATTATTGTCAACGGCAGAAACCCGATTGTGGCACATGAATACCTTGGAAATTCAGTAGAAGGCAAGGATGTCTTTATTGCCGACGATATTATTTCCTCTGGTGAATCCATGCTGGATATTGCTTATGCTTTGAAAAAGCGGAATGCAAGAAGAGTTTTCTGTTATGCAACCTATGGCTTGTTTGTCAATGGGCTGGAAAAATTTGATGAGGCATATGCAAATGGCTATATTGATGCCGTATTTGGGACGAACCTGACCTATCGCACAAAGGAATTGCTCTCCAGAGAATGGTTCCACGAGGTAGACTGTTCCAAATATATTTCCTGTTTTATTGCCGCATTGAATCATGACGCATCCATTGGCAGTGTACTGGATCCGAACCAGAAGATTAAGACCTTGCTGGCAAAACGGAATCAGCCGGAGGCATAAAAACACAATATGATGGAATTCTAATACACATTTAATATCAGAACCGGATGGCTTTTCCAGCTGTCCGGTTCTTTTTTTCTGCTTCCACGCATAGGATACAGCAAAGGACAAACACAGAAAGGAGTGGATAAAATGCGGCAGACGATTGTGAATTGTTTTCCGCCGGAGCTGCGGCAGGCATTGCAGCAAATACCGCTTCCCGTTTGGAAGCAGTTGCAGGAAATCCGTCTGCGGACAGGAAGACCCATTGCAGTTCGCAGCAGCCGGACAGAACAATTTTTGAAGTCGGATGGCAGCCTCAGCGACCGCTGGCAAGATGGAATTGTATTACAGGCAGCACAGGTGGAAAGCGTATTTCGTGCAGCGTGTGCCTATTCCGTGTATCGCTATCAAAAGGAAATTGCAGAAGGATATCTGACTATGCAGGGTGGCAACCGCATCGGTATTTGCGGCACAGCTGTTTTTCGGGACGGGCAGTATGTACAGATGAGAAACATCAATGGATTGAATATCCGTCTGGCAAGGCAGGTGAAAGACTGTGCACGGGAGTTGGCAGCACAGACCTGCTGGAAACAGTTGTCCAGTGTGTTGCTTGCCGGCAGTGTGGGTTCGGGCAAGACGACCATGCTGCGAGATTTATGCCGGATTTTGGGACAAACTTACCGCCTTTGCATTATTGACAGCCGTGGGGAAATTGCAGCGGTGCAAGATGGTGTGCCACAATATGAAATCGGACTGCATACCGATGTCTATGATGGATTTCCTCGTGCAGAGGGGGCAGTGATGGCACTGCGTGTTATGACGCCGGATGGGTTAGTTTGTGATGAAATCAGTACAATGGAGGAGGCGAATGCCTTGATGCAGGTACATGGCTGCGGCATTCATATTCTGGCGACTGCCCATGCAGCAGAATTGGAGGATCTTTACCGCCGTGCTGCCCTGCGGACGTTGCTGGAAGCTGGCGTTTTTGATTACATTGTATTACTAAA
>JAEDGE010000235.1 GCA_016297675.1 Oscillospiraceae bacterium | reverse complement strand
TCCAGCAATTCCAGAATGGTCTCCTGCTCTACGCCAAAGCAGCTGCACATTTTTAAAAGGGTGTCCAGTTCGGTATCTGCTTCCTGGTCACTTGTGGAAACAGGGTAGAAGGCATCCAGCCAGTCATAGGAAAACAACGAAAAGGAATCCCGTTTCAGATTGCCAGACCGATTGATGGAGAGGATTTCTCCATTGGAAATTTTAAGAACAGAGTATGTATAATGATGCAGATTGCAGACTTGCAGGGCATTTTCCAGGATGGATTGGGTAGAAGCATAGACATAGAGTCCCAGTTCCTGGAACTGAACCAGATACAGGGGACTGGTGCCTTTGATAAAGTAGAGGGTATTTTCTTCATCCAGCAGGGTAAAGGTAAAGTTGCCGTCTACCGTTTCTGCCATTTGTTTTAAACTGTTGAAGTCTAAATTGCCTGCCTGCTCTAATAGCTGCACAGCAACGTAGCTGTCTGTTTCGATTTTCGTTTTCGGCAGCTTGTTTGTTTTCCGCAGTTTCTTGTCATTGTAGAGTACGCCATTGTGGGCAAATGCAAATTCCTTTCCCGCAAATCCATGAAATGGATGATTGTTCCAATTGTATTTCTGGTCGCCTTGTGTGGCAAAGCGTGTGTGTCCCATCACTGCGGTGGTTCCAACCGGCACACGAAAATGCATCTGATGGGCAGGTTTTGGACGCTTGTAAATGGTCACATGTCCATTTTTCACATAGGAGATTCCGGCAGCATCCGTTCCCCGTTCCTCTGCTGTCCGGGCAAGGGCTTGTGTCAACTTTTGCAGCAGTTTTTGTGGAATCTGTTTCCGGTAATCGAGCCAGCCAAATAAAGCACACATCTTACAGTTCCTCCTCTGGTGTGATTTCTTCGTTAACATACAAACGCCGTTCTTTGAGATATTGTATCAACTCCGGTTCTGTGATGGCAGTCACAAATGCAGACCAGGATAAATGCTGCATTGCTTCATCGGAGCAAGAAAAAGCCACTTCACAGATTCTATTGACCATCTGCAAAGTGGCGATCAGGGTATTGTATTTGAGCGTGCCCCGAAACAGGCGGAATTCAATGGTAGCATGGTTGCATAGATTGACCGCTGAATATCGCCCATAGGATTCCTTTGCCTTGTCCAGAATCTTTTTGGGTGTGGACTCGTAGCCGTATCGGGCAGCCCAGCGGTTCATGGCAACTTCAGAACGTCTGGAAAATGAGAGCATTTCATTCCAGTGCTGTTCTACAAAGTACAGGATTCTGGAAATGGTTTCTTCCTGCCGTTCCCGATTTTCACCAAGACTGTCACGATTCACATGCACATGAAGACCACAGGTAGAAGTCTGGTGACTTCTGTAGCCCAGGTCTATGCATTTTTGCAGGAGCTTTTTCCAAGAATAGTTTTTGTGAAACTCCAGCGTCATCGGATGTGTGACAAGTTCCATCCCATCATTGAGACTGCCATCGGACTTGATGTAAATGCAGTCATCTGCATGATTGCCAAGGTCCAGAATTTCTTCGGCATTGTCCGTTTCCTGCCCGCCAACGTCCAGTTCCAATTCCACTCCGAAATAACGATTTCCTGCACCATAGAAAATGGGGTTCGGTTTGTAGCTGTAGGGATGAATGGCACAGCAGCGATCGTTGTAACAGTCATCACAGTAATCGGCACCATCGTATGCATTGGCATCCTCATTGCGGATGATGCGGTCGCAGTTGTCACATCTTGTGTAATACTGTTCATAGCAGTTCTCACACAGACAGTGGTCATCATCGGCATAGCAATCTTCAACCAGCAATAATGTTCCACAATGATCACAGGTGCAATAGTAACGTTCCACACAGTCCGTACAAATGATTTCTCCATCCACTTCGCTGTAATCCTCGTTGTCAATGATACAGCCGCAGTGTTCGCAGTACAGAACTTCTTCTGCCTGCTCGGTTTCTTCTACTGTAGTTTTAACTTCTTCCTTCATTTTGCATTCCTCCATAAAATGAAAATCGCCGTCTCGGATAAACCGGGACGGCATTGGTTTTAGGGTTAATATTCTTCTGCAAGCAGCATAGTGCTGTGATCGCCGTCGTCTATGACATAGACCTTGGCATGGATGGGATTGAGAATATACAGCTTGTAGGAAGCTGCATATTGAGGATTTTCCTGTGAATGCTGCAGAATCTGACTGCCATCTTCCGCAATGGTCAAGCGGAAGATCTGCAGGTAATCCTGCTCCACTTTCATACAGCGAATCAGGTTCCACATGTATAACTGCAATACAAGTGGAATGGATGCATGGACCCCTCTTGTGAGATAATGTTTGTTTTGAAACATGCTGTTCCTCCTTTTTTTCATTTTGCTATGTCCCTATGAACCTGCCATTCGATCTGACAGAGCTTACCATAGCACTACTATAATATATAATTGAAAAATGGA
>JAEDGE010000057.1 GCA_016297675.1 Oscillospiraceae bacterium | reverse complement strand
TAAATTCTGATTTATTGCTAAATGGATTTATAGCATCAACACTGTTAAACGTCAACAATATAAAAACACAAAGTGACTTTTGACGGAATCATCAAAAGTCGCTTTGTAATGCTTTTCTATTGCTTTTATACTTGACGTATTCGCCGAACGGCGAACTCTTTTTCTTTTGCTTTCTTTTCTTTTTTCGCAAAAAGAAAATTATTCATACAGAGGGTATTGTTTGCAGATTTCGGTTACCATTGCCCGAATCTCGTCCGCCTTGTCCTCGAATTGGGTTGCAGTCAGATACATGCATTCTGCAATCTTGTCCATTTCTGCAACACCCAGACCACGGCTGGTGACTGCTGGTGTACCGACACGCAGACCAGAGGTGACAAACGGCTTCTCTGGATCGTTCGGAATCGCATTCTTATTGACGGTGATATATACTTCATCCAGACGGTGTTCCAGTTCCTTGCCAGTGATGGAGAACGGACGCAGATCAACCAGCATCAAGTGGTTGTCTGTACCGCCGGAAACCAGATGGAATCCACGGTCTACCAGACCCTTTGCCAGTGCCTGTGCATTTTCTACAATCCGCTTGCCGTATTCCTTGAATGCTGGTGTCATAGCTTCGCCGAAGCAAACTGCTTTTGCTGCAATCACGTGCATCAGCGGACCACCCTGTGTACCTGGGAAAACAGCCTTGTTAATTTTCTTTGCAATTTCTTCATCGTTGCAGAGAATCAGACCGCCACGAGGTCCCCGCAGTGTCTTGTGTGTGGTGGTGGTGGTAACATCTGCATACGGAACTGGGGATGGATGCATACCAGAAGCTACCAGACCCGCAATGTGTGCCATGTCTACCATCAGGTAAGCCCCGACAGACTTTGCAATCTCAGACAGCTTCGGGAAATCAATGATTCTCGGATAAGCACTTGCCCCTGCCACAATCAGTTTCGGCTTGTGTTCCTTTGCCAGAGCGGCTACCTTATCATAATCAATGACCTCATCATCTCCCAGACCATAGGAAACGAAGTTGAAGTATTTACCGGAAATATTGACTGGAGAACCGTGTGTCAGATGTCCGCCATGTGCCAGACTCATGCCCAGTACGGTATCTCCCGGCTGGAGCAGGGCAAAGTAAACAGCGGTGTTTGCCTGTGCACCGGAGTGTGGCTGTACATTGGCATACTGTGCTCCAAACAGTTTCTTCGCACGGTCAATCGCAATCTCTTCTACGATGTCCACATATTCGCAGCCGCCATAATACCGCTTGTGCGGCAGACCTTCTGCATACTTGTTGGTAAGGGCAGAACCCATAGCGGCCATGACTGCTGGAGAAACAAGATTCTCACTGGCAATCAGCTCCAAATTTCTTCTCTGTCTTGCAAGTTCCTGCTGCATCGCAGCACCGACTTCTGGATCGTACTTGGAAACAAATCCGATGGTATCCATCATATCCTGATACATAATGTGAAATCCTCCATTGATAAAATTGATCGAACAAAATGTGACCGCCTTTATTATACAACATTTTTCAGAAATTGACAAGCATTTTTAAAAAGTTTCCCTCAAAATCAATGAGCAGTACAGCTGCGGCTTTTGATTTCACTGAGAATGCGGTGTGCTGCCTGTTCCTTTGTCATTTTTTCAAGCGGAATTTCTGCATCCGCTGTGATAATCGTAATGATATTGGTATCTGTGCCGAATCCAGCCCCTTCTGTCCGCAGACTGTTGGCACAAATCATATCACAGTGTTTGGACTGCAATTTTTTTCTGGAATTTTCTGTTACATTTTCCGTTTCCATGGAGAATCCGCACAGAAACTGTCCGTCCGGTTTATGTTCGCCGAGAAATTTTAAAATATCCGTGGTACGCTGTAATGGAATGGACAGCGTGCCGTCTGCCTTTTTGATTTTCTGGTCAGCAGTTTCTATGGGCGTATAATCTGCAACAGCAGCTGCTTTGATGATGCAGTCAAATTGGGCAGCAATTGGTGCAATGGTTTGATACATTTCTTCGGCAGAAACAACCGGAATCACGGTAATAAAAGGTGGCGGTGCAATTTCCATGTGTGCCGCTACCAGTGTCACATCTGCTCCACGCTGCATGGCAGCTTTTGCCAATGCACAGCCCATCTTTCCGGAGGAGTGATTAGTCAGAAATCGAACCGGATCGAGGGCTTCTCTGGTTGCTCCGGCGGTGATGAGAAATTTCTTTCCGGCGAGGTCTTTTTCAAAGGCAATCTCTTGCAGGATATATTCCAGCAGCAATGATTCTTCCGGCATTCTGCCGTCACCGGAGTCGCCGTTGGCGAGCATGCCCGTTGCAGGGGAAATGATTTCATAGCCGAAGCGAGCCAACTTTTCCAGATTATCCTGTACAATGGGATTGTGGTACATATTGTGGTTCATGGCAGGGGAAATGATTTTTTTGCAGGGGCATGCCATGACGGTTGTGGTCAGCATATCATCTGCAATGCCGTTTGCGAGTTTCCCGATGACATTGGCGGATGCCGGTGCAACCAATACGACATCTGCCTGTTTCGCAAGTGCGACATGTTCCACACTGTATTGAAAATTGCGGTCGAATGTGTCAATGAGGCATTTGTTGCTGGTGAGGGTTTCAAAGGTAATGGGGTTGATAAAATTTGTGGCATTCTGGGTCATGAGTACCTGTACATTGGCGTGCAATTTTTTGAGCATACGGACAAGATTGGCGATTTTATAGGCAGCAATACTGCCGGTAACAGCCAGTACAACAGTTTTTCCGGTTAGCATGGTAGATACACTCCTTTGATGATGATTTTGGACAAGATTTCTCTGAGAAATACAAAAACGGTTTTCGATGACAGAAGATAGCAGTGCAGATTTCTGAACAGTTGCCCTTAGTATAACACAGAAAATTCAGAAAAAGATATATAAAATTTGAAAAAAATATGATATACTGCACCTGTATTGTATTGTATCCCTCTCAGAGGGAATAATAACAAGGAGGTTTTTTCTCATGCAAAAAACAAAATGGAACACAAAACAACTGGTGATTCTGGGTCTGCTGACGGCACTGACGATGATCTTTTCGTTCACGCCGATTGGTTCGATTCCAGTTGGTCCATTGGTCATCACCTTGAACGTGATTCCAATCGCACTGGCAGCCGTAGCAGCCGGTCCTATAGGCGGACTGGTTATTGGCAGCGTGTTCGGACTGCTCAGTTTCCTGCAATGCTTTGGCATTGGCGTACCGAGCGGAATGGGTGCCATTCTTGCGGACATCAACCCGTTTCTTGCCTTTGTGCAGCGGTTTGTTCCAAGAGCACTGGACGGTTTTCTGGTGGGTCTGATTTTTAAAGGTGTCAGCAAACTGACCAATTCGTATGTTGCCTGTGCGGTAACCGGATTTTTCTCTGCTTTTTTGAACACAGCCCTTTTCATGACAGCACTGGTTGTACTGTATGGCAACACAGAGTATGTACAGGGTTTGATGGGCGGTAAGAATATTCTGGTGTTCATCTGTACCTTTGTCGGTGTGAATGCAGTTTGTGAGATGCTGGCGGCTACGATTGTAACCGGTGCAGTGGGTGCAGCGCTTTGCAAGGCAAAGCTGATACCATCTGTTTCAAAAGCAAAGACACAGCAGGCATAACGGAAACACATTCGGAGGGTACAAATTATGGTACTGGCAATTGACATCGGGAATACCAATATTGTCATCGGCTGTTTTCAGGAGCAGACCATTCTGTTTCAGGAACGGATGGCAACGAATCCCAAGGCGACCAGTTTGGAATATGCAGCCATGTTGAAAACCGCATTTGAAATGTATGATATCGACCGGCACACCATTGACGGCAGCATTCTTTCTTCTGTTGTTCCGCCGGTGACCGGAACGGTAAAAAAAGCGGTGATGCAGTATATCGGCATTACGCCGATGGTGGTGCGGTATGACATGAAAACCGGTCTGCGAATTGCGATTTCTTATCCGGAGAAGCTGGGAAGCGATTTGATTGTCGATGCAGTGGCTGCCATGCAGGCATATCCGCTGCCGTTGATTGTCATTGATATGGGAACTGCAACGACACTTTCGGTCATTGACCGGAATAAGCAGTATCTCGGTGGCATTATTATGCCGGGCGTTGGGGTATCACATGATTCCTTGATTGCTCGTACCGCACAGCTGCCGAAAATTGCACTCGAACCGCCGGCACATGTCATTGGAAAAAATACGGTGGACTGTATGAAAAGCGGTTTGCTGTATGGCACTGCCGGAGCACTGGATGGATTGATTGCACGCATTCAGGCAGAATTAGGCGAGTCATGTACGGTGGTTGCCACAGGTGGATTGGCAAGTGTGATTGTACCGCTCTGTCATAACCAGATGATTCTGGATGACGATTTGCTCTTAAAAGGGCTAATGGTTTTATATCATAAAAATAAGTGAAAATTATTATTATAATACAATACAAAAGCAACGCTCCGACAGAGAAGGTTCTGTCGGAGCGTTTTGCTTTATTATACTAAGCTCTATTGCAAAATCTAAGATTTTGCAATACCGGCAATGGATTGCCGGTGGCAGAGCCACCGTTCATACTGCCCTCGCAAAGCCTATGACTTTGCAGCCGTGTTTGGTGGCATTGCAAATAACATCGTTATTTGCAATAGAGGGCAGTATATAAGTGAAATTTATTCATTCTCCATCAATTCTTGGAAGAAGTTGAAATAATCTTCTCGTTTATCATTGGTGAAAGCAATGGCGTTTCTTGGATGCAGATTTAAATAACCAGTCAGCAGATACTGAATATCATAGCCCCAGACAACACCATTCTTTTTCAATGGCAGCATATAATCCTGTAAGAATCGCAGGACAGGTTTTACATCGTACTTTGGATTTTTCAGGAAACACATCAGCAGTTCCATTGCACAGTTTCCGGCGCCTCTGCCCATAGCTGCCATGGTTGCATCCAGGTAGCTGACCCCACGCATCGCACATTCAATGGTGTTGGCATAGGCAAGCCGCTGGTTGTCGTGAGCATGGATGCCGACTTTTTTTCCGTATTTTTCGGCTGCTTCCAGATATTTATCTGCCAAATGCCGCATTTCGAGTGGGAAAATGGAACCATAACTGTCCACCAGATAGATGACATCCACACTGCTCTGTCCCAGAATGGCGAGTGCTTCGTCCAGTTCAGATTCCTTTGCCTTGGAAACTGCCATGATGTTGACAGTGGTGCGGTAGCCCTTCTTTGCACAGTGTTCAATCATTTCCACCGCAGCCGGAATGGTGTGAATATAGGTTGCAACTCGTACAATATCAATGATGCTGTCTTTCTTTTCCGGCAAATCCCGTTCCAGATTGGTGCGTCCAACGTCTGCCATGACAGCAAGTTGCATATTGGTATTGTTTTCGCCGATGACATTGCGGATTTTTTCCTCGTCGCAGAATTTCCAAATGCCAAATTTTTCCACATCAAACAGGTCACGGTCTGCCTTGTAGCCTAACTCCATGCAGTCTAAGCCGGCTTTCAGATTGGTTTCGTAAAGGGCTTTTATAAATTGGTTCGAGAAGTGGAAGCTGTTAACCAGTCCGCCGTCTCGAATCGTTGCGTCTAACACCTTGATGTCTGGTCGAAAGGACATGGTTGTGCCCTTAATTGGTTCTTTGTATTCCATGATGTTTTTCCTTCCCGTCACATAGAATTTCTGCATAAAGTGATTCAAAATAAAAGCAGTGTGACGCTTTTCATTATAGCAGATTTTTAGAAAAAATACAAGATTCTATGCGATTTTTAGTCGAAAGATATAATTTTTCTGTTTGTGATTTAGACAGAGTGCTATACTAAGCTCTATTGAAAAATCTACAATTTTGCAATAGAGGACAGTATAGAATTGCAGGAGATGATAGAAAAAATTGTGCCTGTTCAAACAAAAACAGGCACGAGAAAACGGATACGGAGGCAAGTATTTTCCATCATTTAATAGACAATTATAAATTGGTGGTATAAATACCAGTGAGATATTGCACAAGAATAGAGACAATCGTAATGGAAACCCAGCAGCAGCAACCGAGTAAAATGGGCTTGCCGCCTTTTTTGATGAGTGTCACAATATTTGTATGCAGTCCGATGGCTGCCATTGCCATTGCAATAAAGAATTTTGCAAGCCACTTCATCCATGCAACGAATTGCGCATTATAAAATGTGGAAAAATGATTTTCCGGCAGCAGTCCAACCACGGTTGTGATAATGGAAGCTGCAATGAAGAATAAGATAAACCACGGAAAGATTTTCTTGAAGGAAAAATCTGTTGCATCGCCGCCGCTGGCTTTGGCTTTTCTGGTACGGTAGAGTGCTAATCCCAGTGTAATCGGAATAATCGCAAGGGTACGTGTCAATTTTACTGTGACAGCCGCAGATAAAATACCGCTTGTATGGTAAAGATTTTCTGCGGTTGCAGCCGTTGCGGTTACAGAAGAAGTGTCATTGACTGCCGTGCCGGCAAATACAGCAAAGCCCTCTGTTCCAAATCCCAGTGCGTATCCGAGCGTTGGGAAAATCAAGGCTGCCAGAATGTTGAACAGAAAAATCACAGAGATCGACTGTGCCACATCTTCTTCATCGGCATCAATGACTGGAGCAGTTGCAGCAATGGCAGAACCCCCGCAGATCGAAGAACCCACGCCAATCAGACATGCTGTTTTTGGTTGGATATGCAGCACTTTCATTAGCACAAATGCTACAATGAGAGAGATGGAAATGGTGCAGATGATGACAGGCAAGCTCTTTCCGCCTACAGCAGCAATGGTTCCAAGATTCAAAGAAAAGCCCAGAATGATAACTGCCCATTGTAAAATTTTTTTTGCAGTAAATTGAATGCCGGATTGAAATGGTTCTTTGTGAACCGCTTTTGGAAATCCCAGTGCAATGAGCATCCCAGCAAGAATGGCAATCACCGGTGCACCAATGAGTTCAAAAGAAAATGTACCAATTTTGATGTTGCAAATCGCCGTTGCAACTGCTGCAATGCCTGCACAGAGCAGGATGCCAAGTAATTTTTTTGGTTGTTGTTTCATACAATCCACTCCTTTTACTTTTATTATACCCGTAAGCAGCCATTATTGCAAATTGTTTTTGATTATGGTATAATAAGTGTAGCTTATTGATAAAGGAGAAGAACATGCTGGATGTAAAAATACAAACTTTTTTGGCGGTGTGCAGAAATATGAGCTTTACCAAAGCGGCAAACGAATTGTTCATTACGCAGCCGGCAGTTTCACAACACATCAAATCTCTTGAACAGTATTATGGAACAAAATTATTTTCCTATCATGGGAGAAAGCTGTCACTCACGGAACAGGGAGCATTACTCTGCCGTTTTTTTGAAACAATTCACCATGACACCTTACGGATAGAGGAAATGGTAAAGCAGATGCCTGTCAAGAGAACCCTTCATTTTGGGGCAACCATGTCAATTGGCGGATTTTATCTTCCCGACAGACTGAGTCGGTATTTGCAGCTGCATCCCAATTTGAATGTTTCTTTGACGATACAGGATACAGAAGACCTGTTGCATCTGCTGGACAATGGAGTAGTAGATTTTGCATTTTGTGAGGGGTACTTCCATAAAGCAGAGTACGGAAGCCGCTGTATTCAGCGAGAGGAAATTGTCTGCTTTTGTGCAAAAAGCTATCCAATTCCAAATGTAATTTGCATTGAGGATTTATTTGAGCATAGAATGATTTTGAGAGAATCTGGTTCCGGCACACGAGAGGTACTGGAACGAATGCTGCGGGCACACGGGTATGAAATAGAACATTTTCCAAATCGTTGTGAGGTGAACAATCCGCACACCATTTTGCAGCTTTTGCTTTCTGGAATTGGTGTCAGTTTTCTGTATCGGACGGTAGGGGAGAAATTACTGAAAAGCGGAGAACTGAAAGTCATTCAGATTCCGGATTTTCGGATGGAACATGAATTTAATATGGTTTGGAATCAAAACAGTGTGTTCACAGAACAGTATCAGCAGATTGCAGAGGAATTGCTTGGCATGGAAACGACAGAAAGCCGTTCAATTTCATAATATGGTTTTCATTCAGAAAGAAATGCGTCAAAGGAAAAGAGAATTTACAAAATGGATGATTTTTTCCTGTTTACAAACGTCGAAAATTACGCTATAATAGCAAATTATATGTGTACTGTAACCGCAGTGCATCTTCATCACCCAGCACGATGGCAATCTGCAAAAGCAGTCGAAAATTTGCCGTTGTACTTACGAACAGGCTGAAAAATAAGGAGGAGGTTTTTTATGTTTTTTTCAGAATCCGATGTGACGGAATTTATAGAGGACAACGATGTAAAATTTATTCGACTGACATTTTGTGACACCCTTGGAACAATGAAAAATATTGCCATTTTGCCGAGAGAATTGCCGAGAGCGGTTTCCAATGGGATTCCGTTTAATGCCACCGGCTTGCTGGAGGAACAGCATCAAAATCTGCTGCTCAAACCAGATTGTGGAACACTTTCCGTATTGCCGTGGCGACCACAGTCGGGCAGAGTGGTACGATTTTTCTGCAATCTCATGACAATGGACGGTAAGCCCTATGCCGGAGACCTGCGGCAGAATCTTCGTAATACGATGCAGGAGATTGAACAGGATGGTTATCAGTGTCAGATTGCCACACGCTGTGAGTTTTATCTTTTCAAAACCGATGTGGAAGGCAATCCCACCAGAGAGCCATATGATCAGGGCGGTTATTTAGACATTGCTCCGCTGGATAAATGTGAGAATACCAGACGGGAGATTTGTCTTTCTCTGGAAGAAATGGGCTTAAATCCGACTTCTTCCTGTCACAAACATGGCCCCGGACAAAATGAGATTGATTTTGCATGCAGCAATCCGCTGACCGCAGCGGACAATATGATGCACTATAAGACGGTTGTAAAAACGATTGCGGCACAGAATGGTTTGTATGCTTCTTTTATGCCGAAGCCGCTGCCAAATCAGAATGGTAGTGCCCTGAAAATCAATATCATTGTTCGGAAAGGTGGTAAGAATATTTTTGGTTCTTGTCCAGAAGATATGATGCCAGAGGGACGGTCGTATATCGCCGGTATTTTAAACCGGATTTGTGATTTTACATTATTCTCTAATCCGATTGTCAATTCCTACGAGCGATTGCAGCTGCATACGGCACCTGGACGGGTAAACTGGTCTTCGGAAAATCGTGTGCCGCTGATTCGTCTGATGTATATTCCGGGCGGGGAAGCCATTATTGAATTGCGTTCTGCGGACGCATATTGCAACCCTTATATTACGTTTCAAATGCTGCTGCGTGCCGGTATGGAGGGGATTCGGCATCAGGAACAGCTGAAGGAAGAATGGAATGCGGCAAATGCGGCTACGGTGTTCCGGAAGCTGCCGGCTTCTTTAGAGGAAGCGTTGCAGTTGGCAAAGGAGAGCGAATTTGTGAAAACGTATTTGCCAGATGCAGTGCTGCATGATTTCTTCCAGAAAACAGAACAACAAATTCAAGCATTTTCAGAAGCAGAGGATGTGCAGGCATACTCCTATCACCACTTCTTTTAATGGAATACGGAAGCAAACAGCCGAAAAGGGGGTATGTAAATGTGTACACAGAACGAACGCTATTGATTTCCGGATCGGATAAGGGGATCGATGCCATTGTCAATTTTCTGAAGGGTTGCGGCTATGCTTCGGTTTCTGTCGTATCCAGTGGAGATGAGGCAAGACGAATGCTTCAACATGATACATTTGGTTTGATTGTGCTGAATACGCCGTTAAAAGATGAGTTTGGCTATCAGCTTTCCTTGCAGTTGACACAAAATACCTGTTCTGGTGTTGTGATGTTATGCAAGGCAGATATGGCAGAAGAGATGAGCAACAAGACGGTTTCCTATGGGGTTTTGGTGGTATCGAAGCCACTGAACCGTTCGGCACTGTATCAGGCAGTTCGGATGGCGAAGGCAATGAATGGGCGAATGATGCATATGAAACTGGAAAATGATAAACTGCAAAAAAAATTGGAAGAGCTGCGTTGTGTATCTCGTGCAAAATGCCTTTTGATTGAGCGGGAACAGTATACAGAGGAACAGGCACATCGTTATATTGAAAAGCTGGCAATGGATACCAGACGCAATCGAAAAGAGGTTGCCATGGAGATTTTATCCCGCTATGCCAGCGTGTAGACAGCGGATACAGACAACCTTGCAGGGCAGAAATAAAAGACATATCGATAACAAGAAACAGCCGTCACGGGCAGCATTCGTGGCGGCTGTTTTTTGTTTTTATGAGATTGGCTGGAAGATGGTCGATTTCCCGTTTTTTGTAATCTTTCGACATCTCTGCTTATCTGCTTCGACAGATTTTTTTTGTGATTCATGATACAATAAAAATATTCTCTACAGGAAGAAGAAAGGAGCATCACCATGCCTGTTACAATACAACTGGAAGCACCCTGCCTGACTGCCATTCTCGACGGTGAAATTGACCATCACTGTGCCCGTGATTTGCGGGAGGAGATTGATCAGGCAATTTTGGACTATGAGCCACATCAGCTGCGGCTGGACTTTGAAAAAGTGACATTTATGGACAGTTCCGGCATTGGGCTGATTATGGGACGCTGCCAGCAGATGCAGGCACGTTCCGGCAATGTCATCATTCAAAATCCGCCGCCGCACATTCGCAGAGTGATGCGGCTTTCCGGTATGGAACGCATTGCAAGCATTGAGATTACAAATATCTGAGCAGGAGGGACGTTGTCATGCACACCACCAATCAAATGAAAATTGTGTTTCCGGGAATTTCTGTTAATGAGCGGACAGCCCGTTCCTTAGTGGCAGCCTTTCTGGTGCAGCTTGACCCAACCGTGGAAGAGCTGGCAGATATCCGAACGGCGGTATCTGAAGCGGTTACCAATAGTATTGTGCACGGTTATCGGTATCAAAAAGGGGATGTGGAACTACATATTAAAATTCTGGAAGATCGGGAGGTGTATATTCGCATCAAAGACAAAGGATGTGGGATTCCAGATGTAGAAAAGGCAATGGAACCGCTTTATACAACGGCGAAGGAGGAGGAACGTGCCGGACTGGGGTTTGCTGTCATGCAAAGTTTTATGGACAAGCTTCAAGTACGCAGCAAACCAGAACAGGGAACCACCGTGATTATGCGAAAAAAGCTGAGGGAATCCGTATGAGTGCACCGACGGCAGAGGCAAATCTTGGATTGGTACATCTCTGTGCCAATCGTTTTCGAGGTCGTGGGATAGAATATGAGGAACTCTATTCTGCTGGTTGTATTGGTTTATTGAAAGCGGTGAAAGCCTTTGACCAAAATCGAGGCGTTCAGTTTTCCACTTATGCCGTACCGGTGATTTTGGGAGAGATCAAACGATTGTTTCGGGACGGTGGGACAGTGAAAGTCAGCCGTACCTTAAAGGAACATGCCATGCAGTTACAGCAGCTGCAAGAAACGTTTCAGCAAGCACATGGCAGGGCGGCAACCATCGTAGAATTGTCACAAGATTCCGGACTTCCACCGGAAGCGGTTGCAGAGGCACTTTGTGCGGCACAGCCGCCGCTGTCTTTGACGGCAGCAACGGAAGACAATCAATTAGATATTCCAGTTCCGGCACCGGATACGGAACTGGGGGATATTTTAGCATTGCGACAGGTGATGCAAACGCTGCCAAAGCCGGATCAATTGCTGCTGCAAATGCGGTATTTTCAAAATATGACGCAAACAGAAATCGCAAAGCGGCTGGGGATTTCACAGGTACAGGTGTCCCGCAAGGAAAAAAAGTTGCTCTCTCACTTGCGAACAGAGTTGCTGCAATATATTTTTGTACGGAAATCCATTTTTAAATGATGGTATCAATTTTACGCCGTAGGCGACTGCGGTCAAGCTGGCTCAGCTTGGCGGAAGGGGATTGTTAAGGGGAAC
>JAEDGE010000234.1 GCA_016297675.1 Oscillospiraceae bacterium | reverse complement strand
GACTTGAACAATCAGTTTGG
This sequence comes from Oscillospiraceae bacterium, assembly GCA_016297675.1. Classification (GTDB taxonomy): domain Bacteria; phylum Bacillota; class Clostridia; order Oscillospirales; family Ruminococcaceae; genus Ruminococcus_C. Next base: position 2,431 of record JAEDGE010000234.1, on the reverse strand, counting down.
GATCAGCTTTGACCAGCAGGATCTCATTCTCTTGAACTACCCTGATCGGACGGGCCGCTGCTTTCCTGCCGATGTGCTGCATCGCTTCTTCTATCATTTCGCTGAGCAGCTCAGTAGATGTCTGCAGCATCATACACCCATCTTCGATTCGTGTGGCATATAACAGGTTTTCAACCAGATCGGTCAACCACATGGAATCATTATAAATATCAGCGTATATCTGTTGCTTTGTCTCTTGATCGAAATATTCCGCATTATTGAGCAGATTACTGGCATTGCCGGAAATGGTAGTCAACGGAGTACGTAGATCGTGGGAGATCGTTCTGAGCAGATTTGCACGAAGCTGTTCACTTTCCGCTAAAATGGCAGCGGCTTCTTTTTCACGAGCATTTCGATTGTTTTCCAAAGCCAGTGCGGTTTCACCGAGGATTGAAAGAAGAACATCATGCTCAGACGCATCAAGTTCCCCGGCAGAAGCATCAATTCCAATTACACCGTATACCCGTTCATTAACCCGAATCGCAAGATATAGATAGTGACTCTCAGGGAACAATTCCGTTGTGGCACCGGCAGCATGATTGTTTTTCAATGCCCACTCCGCAGCCTTCTGTTCTTTTTCCCAATCATATGTCTTGTCTGTTTTTGTATGGAATAGGATCGGCTCTGACAACCGTCCGCTCAGATTGTCAAAAATTACAATGCTTCGTCCCAACAGTTTCATAATTTGTTCAGCAGCCACATGAATGATCTCATTTCGTCCATGTGCCTTGGAAAGCATCTGATCCGTATCAAACAGAATCTTTGTGCGGCGTGCGATCTTCGTGGACTCTCGTGCCTGCTCCTTATAACGAATGGCAAACGTACCGGTAATATAAGCAGTTAGAAACATAACCACAAAGGTGACCGGATAACCGGTTTCATAAGCCGTCAGTGAAAAACGAGGTTCCGTAAACAGATAATTGAAAACAAACACGCTGGCAATAGAAGATATCAAACTATATACCTGATGTGATGTTGCAATGGATGTTAAGAGCACCCCAAGGATGTAGACCATGATGATATTAGGCCTCGTAAAACCGATCTCATGGAAAAGCAGACTTAATAGAGTTGCAAAAAGCAAAATGAGCAGACTCGTGAATGTGTTTTTCAGTACACGCAGATTGTGATGCTTCTTTTTTGCTTTTTTGGGGTGGTATGTGGTGTCAACGGTTTTATCCGGAATAATATGTATGTCGATATCCGGAGCATAGGACAGGAGCAATTCTGTCAAAGTCGGCTTTCCAAACAGATGGCGGCGGGTAACAGCACTTCGTCCAAGAACGATTCTTGTAATACCCGATATGCGAGCAAACTCTGCAATCTGATATGGAATGTCTTCACCATATACCGTTTCAATATTAGCTCCAAGCTGTTCTGCCAGCTTCCGGTTTTCCTGCAAACGTTCTTTGTTTTCTTTCGAAGCAACAGAAAAATCCGGTGTTTCCACAAACAAAGCCGTAAACTGGCCGCCAAAGGCATTTGCCATTCGTGCCGCAGTTCGGATGATTTTTGCGTTGGAAGGGGCGGAAGAAAGGCAAGCAAGGATGTGCTCATTCGAATCCATTCTTTTTTGTTCCTGTTTGCTCTGTGTCATCATCCTCACCTCCTTTTTAATATTTTATCACAGAGAACTTATTTTTTCCACTGATCAGATGTAAACAATCACTCCAGATAATCCGCATATCCGCATTTCAGTGAACAATACTCTGCTTCTATGGCAAATAATACACGGTCACGAGATTTGGACTGTATCGATTTATTCCATACAACGAAAGCCCATTTTTCTTCATCAATACTTTCAACAGATAAACCAAGTGCTGTAGATAAAACTTCTCCTGTTCGACATGGAATCCGAAACATTGAATGGTTTTCATTCAAAGAAAGCTTGTTATCTTCTGCCAGAATTGCGATATCCAATGTGCCGTCCATGAGTTTTTGCAAGATGCGCTCTGCTTTTCCCGAACTCAGAAAAAACTCGACAAATGGGTTGGCACGAGAATACGATGTGAGCTGTACTGCAATCGAATCCAGAAGCATCGGAGACTCTGCGGCAATACGGATGTGCGCTCTGTTTTGTCTGTTTTCCGCATGGATCAGGCGGCGGTTTTCCTCTATGAAGCTGTCAATCTTCGCCATCACAAAATAACCAAAGACAAATACTGCCAGCATGATGGGAATCAAGAATAAGTCTTTCATCAGGAACACCTCCTCCACCTTTTATCGGGATTTTTATCAAATGCGAAAACACTTGTGAACTGCTTTTTCTTGACCAAGTACCAAAACAGATGTGCCATGTCCAAACACTGTGTTTGGAGTAATGTTCATATTCAGTTTTCCATTTGTTCTGACTCCGAGGATGTTGATACCATGTTTTTTTCGAATATCCAGTTCC
>JAEDGE010000233.1 GCA_016297675.1 Oscillospiraceae bacterium | reverse complement strand
TGAAAAAGCTGGATTCGTGGGAAATCAGCATGAGCGGCACTTATGTTACCGTTGACGCGAACGCCGTGAAATCTCTTGTTGGCGCTGCTGATGTGTCCGGCAACAAGATTACTCCCAGAAACGACGTGCTGCTGACCGACTTTACTGATGTTTGGTGGGTTGGAGACTACTCCGACCAGAATGGCGAAACCAACGGCGGCTATGTGGCTATCCACATGATGAACGCGCTGTCTACAGGCGGCTTTGCCATCAAGTCGACCGACAACGGAAAGGGCACGTTTGCATTTACCTACACCGCCCACTATTCCATGGACGCGCAGGAAACTGTGCCGTTTGAAATTTATGTAAAGGCCGGTACCGCCGAGTCTTAATCAGCCAAAACGGAGGTAAAAAATGAGATTTATTTTTGATTGCGAGGACGAAGTCTGTCTTCCGGCGGCGTATAGGCTTGTCGACGAAATAAAGCCGTTCATTGAAAAAATGAAATCGGTAGACGTCGGAGAGGACGAGAAAAATTCCGGCAGAAAGGCCATGTTAAAGAAAGTCATCAAAAACATGATGGTCAAATACCCTTCCGACACAGGCAAAATGTTTGCTAAGCTGTGGGTTTTGGAAGATGGCGAAAAAGCCCCCAATACATTCAAAACCATGTCGGTGCTGTTCTCGAACGAGGTCGCAATCGATTTTTTTACCTCGTGTCTGCCCTCCCTGCTTCAGCTGTCAAAAGAGGTATCGCCTCTTCTGAACTAACAAAATTTAAGATATTTGGATGGGGATATGTCAAGGATATTTGCATATCCCTTTTTCAAAAAGAGCAGGAAGAAAAGGCAGTAAAAATTTACTTTGCAGAATGCCTACGCTTCATTACGGAAAACACGGCAAAAATGAGCGGAGGGTCTTACATTTCCGAAAAACTTGTCGATATTATAAACCATAAGCCAGCTGACAGTAGAAGCGGCGAGGAAATCGCCGCGGACATCATAAAGCGGGCTGGAATTGAGGTGGTTTAATGAACTTGTTTGAATTGTTCGTCAAAGTCGGCGTTGACGATCAGGCGAGCAATAAACTTTCTGACTTGTCGAGCAAACTTGGTGATGGCTTAAAAACAGCGGCAAAGATTGGCACGGCGGCTGTTGGAGCTGCAGCGGCTGGAATTGCGGCATTAACCACGGCTGCGGTGAAAAACTACGCCGAATACGAACAGCTTGTTGGCGGAGTCGAAACGCTTTTCAAGGACAGCGCAGATACCGTGATGAAATATGCAAACAATGCATATATGACTGCTGGATTGTCAGCCAACGAGTACATGGAAACTGTGACAAGTTTTTCCGCTTCCCTGTTGCAGAGCCTTGACGGTGACACTTCGGCTGCTGCTGAAAAGGCAAATATGGCAATAACCGATATGTCCGACAACGCCAACAAGATGGGCACAAGCATGGAAGCCATACAAAATGCATATCAGGGATTTGCGAAGCAGAACTATACCATGCTTGACAACCTCAAACTTGGCTATGGCGGAACGCAAGCCGAAATGCAGCGGCTTATTGCGGACGCGGCAGCACTTAGTGACACGGTTGATGCACAAAGTATGTCTTTCGAGAACATCGTGGAAGCAATCCATGTTGTTCAAACTGAAATGGGCATCACTGGAACGACTGCGATCGAAGCTGGTCGGACAATTAGTGGCTCTGTTAACGCTATGAAGTCTGCTTGGGCAAATCTTCTGACAGGGTTGGCAGACGGAAATGCAAACGTTGGTGAGCTTGTTGGAAACTTGGTTACTTCCATTGTTGGCGATGGCACAGAGTCAAATCTCGGCGTTTTGGGAAACGTTCTACCAGCGGTTAAAACTGCGCTAAATGGCGCGTCAACGCTCGTCAGTGAAGCACTTCCGCAAATAGTCGAAATAATTCCGACAATAATTAACGAAAATCTTCCCGTTCTGGCAGAGGCGGCAATCGGAATAATCCAGAGCTTGATGGATGGAATTTCTGAAAATCAGGGAATGCTGTTTGGAACTATTTTTGGAGTTGTCACATATTTGGCAGAATCTTTTGTCACAATGTTTCCGCAGATTGTTGAGCTTGGGTTGAATTTGATTGTTTCTTTGGCCAACGGAATTGCCGAAAGTTTGCCGGAGCTTGTCCCGACAATTGTTGACGTTATGCTGCAGATAGTTATGACGCTGATTGAAAATATCGACATGCTGGTTGACGCGGCTGTCGACCTCATTTCCGCTCTGGCAGAAGGACTTATCGCTGCTCTGCCAATTCTGATTGCACAAGCTCCGACGATCATTGCAAAGCTGGTGCAGGAACTGATTGCAGCAGCGCCACAGCTTCTGTTGTCTGCCGCAGAAATAATCGTGCAAATCGTTTCAGGCATAGCAGACAACCTTTTCGAGCTTGGCAAATCTGCCGGTGAAATCATAACGACCATTGTTGAAGGCATCGGAGAAATGCTTG
>JAEDGE010000001.1 GCA_016297675.1 Oscillospiraceae bacterium | reverse complement strand
AACGCTTTATCATTCGTTGCAGCAAAAACCAAACGTCCACCATGCAGCAATTCCGGTTGGTATGCAGTTTGCAGATATTGCAAAGGCTGTCCCTTTAATGCAAATGGGATTGTTTCCGGTGCAATTACTTTAACAACTGCCTTTTCTGATAATAATGCAAAAATTCTTCTCTGTGCTGTTTTACCGGCTCCCACTATAATACAAGGAAAATGCTGCAAGTTTAAAAAAACTGGATACATTGAAACACTCCTTTGTTATGATAAATTAAATAGGCCCATTGATAAAAATGCCGCTGGTGGAAATCTGACCAACGGCAAATAAAAATACAGTAGGCTGCTTTTTATGAGAAGATACTCAGCTTTGTTCCACATCCTGCAAAATGCAGGACGAAATTCCTTCCGCAGTTGCTTCCTGTGCAGTTGCAGCAATGGAAATACCCAATTCTATTGCTGTTTTTGTGGTAACATCACCGATTGAAATCGCTTTTGTCCGATATGACATATCCTTTTCCCACATCTGTACGAAGGCTTGTACTGCTGAGGAACTGGAAAAGACAAGATAATCTACATCTGACAATTGTGCTTGTAACAGTTCCTTCTTTTGTAGCAGTGGTTTTGTTTCATACAGTAATATGCTATCTACGTTTTTTTCAGCAGCTTTCAGCATATCTGGTAAAACAGAAGAACCATTTTTAGAACGAATTAACAGGACACGATCATGCGGCTCCAATTTTGAAATCAATGCTTCTGCCAAATAACGGCTTTCAAAACGTTCAGGCACACAGTCTACAAAAATGCCCTTTGCTGCCAGTTCACACGCCGTTCCATTTCCAATCGCAGCAAAACGTAGATGCATCAACATTCGCAAATCAATATCATATTGTTGTAAGCTGTCAAAAAATATGCGCACGCTATTTGCACTGGAAAATACAATCCATGTATACATACTCCAATCCACAGACTGGAGTGCATGGTCTATTGTCGGAACAGTGTCAATCAGGCTGATTTCTATCGTCTCTGCACCATATTGCTGAAGGTGTTCTGCCAAATGACGGCTGTGTGGCGGTGTTCCTGTCAGGAGAATTTTTTTTCCAAACAATGCTCCACGTTCAAACCACTGCAATTCATTCCGAAGAGAAACAACTTCTCCAATGACAATTGTAGCAGGAGCTTGTAAAGATTGTTGTGTAACCGCTTCTGCAATATTGGAAAGCGTTCCGGTTACTGTCTTTTGCCGTGCAGTTGTTCCCTTCTGTATCACAGCAATCGGTGTATCAGCTGCTTTTCCGTTTCGCATTAGTGCGGCAGCAATATGCGGCAAATTTGTCAAGCCCATCAGAAAAACCAATGTTCCGTCCAATTTTGCCAATGCTGCATAGTCCGGCTCATTCTTGGGATCTGACTGTGTATGTCCTGTGATGACGTGAAACGAAGAGGCATAATCCCGATGCGTTACTGGAATACCAGCATATGCTGGAACGCTGTAACAAGCAGAGACACCAGGAACAATCTCAAAGGAAATTCCTGCCTCTACCAATGCCTGTGCTTCTTCTCCACCACGCCCAAACACAAATGGATCACCCCCCTTTAACCGTACCACTTGTTTTCCCTGCTTTGCATAATCAATCAGCATTTGGTTTATCATATCCTGTGACTTGCTGTGATTGCCAGCTCGTTTTCCAGCAAAACAAAGTTTACAATCCGGGCGAACAATATTGAGAACAGAGACAGATGCCAAAGCATCATAAATAACCACATCTGCTGTCTGTAAGCATTGCTGTCCTCTCTTTGTTAGCAGTGCCGGATCACCGGAACCTGCACCTACCAGATAGACATTTCCTTTTTTCATATTCCTTTCCTCCTCTGTTAATTGGTTCTTTTGTCCCCCACCTTCTTGCTATGTAATATTCACATTACCATGTTATCAAAATATTCATATATACAATTATATCCAATCAGAAAATGTTTGAAAAAACGATTCTGCATCAGACAAGGTTTTTAAGATATCTGCCTCTGTATGTGCAGCAGAAAGAAAAATCGCCTCAAACTGACTGGGAGCAAAATAGTTTCCACGTTCCAGCATGAAATGAAAATACTGCCGAAACAAATCTGTATTCGCAGTTTTTGCAGTTTCGTAATTGGTCACTTGTTCCGAAGTGAAATACAGACAAGAAAGAGAGCCAACACCAGTCACTGTACACGGCAGATGATAGAATGTAAGGAGCTGTTGTAAGCCATTCCTTAATTGTTCTGAACGAGTTTCTATTTGTGTATAAATTTCCGGATGTTGTTGTAAATATCGCAGCTGTGTCAGACCAGCACGCATGGCAACTGGATTACCGCTAAGGGTACCTGCCTGATAAACAGAACCAAGTGGTGCAATCAGCTGCATAATCTCTTTTCTGCCACCATAAGCTCCAACCGGCATACCAGCACCAATAATTTTTCCATAGGTAATCAAATCCGGTGTGACATCATAATAACCAACCGCCCCATCTATTTGTAAACGAAACCCTGTAATAACTTCGTCAAAAATTAATAGAGCACCATATTTGTCACAAAGTATTCGCAGTTGTTGCAAAAAGCTTTCCTTTGGAGGAACAACCCCCATATTTGCTGCCACTGGTTCTACAATCACACAAGCAATTTCATTTGGATATTCCTGAAATAGTTTTTCTACGCTCTCAACATCATTATAAATAGCAGAGAGAGTATCCGCTGTACAGCCATTTGGCACACCACTGGAATCTGGAATGCCAGCAGTCATCACACCAGAACCCGCTTTCACCAACATAGCATCCGCATGCCCATGGTAACAACCGGCAAACTTAATGATTTTATTTCGCTTTGTAAATCCTCTTGCCGCACGAACCGCACTCATAACAGCTTCTGTTCCAGAATTTACCATACGAATCATTTCTACACAAGGAACTAATTGTGAAATCAGTTCCGCCATTTCCACTTCCAATGCCGTTGCAGTACCATAGCTTAATCCATTTTGCATTTGTTCCTGTACTGCCTGTAGTACAAAATCCGGATTATGTCCCAATATCATAGGGCCCCAAGAACCAATATAATCTATATATTCGTTGCCATCCACATCATAGAGATGATTGCCTTTTGCACGGCAAATAAATCTTGGCGAACCGCTGACAGATTGAAATGCCCGAACCGGAGAATTGACACCACCCGGCATTTTCTTTTTTGCTCTCTCAAATAACGCATCCGACTTTTTTGTTTGCATTATCCGATTCTCCCTTCCCGTATGAATTGTGCCAGTTCCCGTGCAAAATAAGTAATCAGCAAGTCTGCCCCTGCCCGATACATGCAAACCGCAGATTCACAAATTAAAGCTGCTTCATCCACATAACCTGCCATGCCAGCCGCTTTGATCATGGCATATTCTCCACTAACACTATACAATGCAACTGGCTGGGAAAAACGTTCTTTCAATGTGTGCAGCACATCCAGATATGCCAATCCCGGTTTTACCATAAGAATATCTGCACCTTCCTGTATGTCCAATTCCGCTTCTCGAATCGCTTCTCTGGCATTGTGTGGATCCATTTGATAGCCTTTTCGATCACCAAATGTCGGTGCAGAATCCGCAGCATCTCGAAACGGTCCGTAAAAAGCAGAAGCATATTTTACAGAATACGCCATAATTGGAACATTACAAAAACCATGTTCATCCAATACTGTCCGAATTTTCCCCACTCTGCCATCCATCATATCAGATGGTGCGACCATATCTGCCCCTGCTTGTACATGAGACAATGCTGTTTTTGCCAGTACTTCCAGCGTTTTATCATTGTCAACGGTTTCCCCACAAAGAATACCACAGTGTCCATGAGAGGTATATTCACACATACAAACATCAGTAATTACATATAGTTGCGGAAAATGCTGCTTGATATAGCGAATTGCCTGCTGCACAATGCCGTTTTCTGCCCATGCACTGCTTCCGATTGCATCTTTTTCTGCTGGAATTCCAAATAACAAAACACTGTGTACACCAGCATCTACAGCAGATTGTAATACTTCCCCCAAACAGTCAATACTCCAGCGATATTGTCCCGGCATGGTATCAATTTCTTCCTTACGGTTTGTTCCTTCTACCACAAATATCGGATAAATTAACGTGTCCGCAGAAATACGTGTTTCCCGTACCATACTGCGTAATAATGCACTGCTTCTCAGCCTACGTGGCCGTTGGATGAGTTCCATTCTATCGCTTCCTTTTTCTGCACATTTTTCTTCAGTTTTACTGCCAGTTGTTCTGCCAACTGTATCGCTTGTGTAGGATTTCCACAGCACTGTTCCTTTGCTGTTTTTCCACTTTCCGCATAAAATCCATACAACTGTATTGTTGTTCCCTGTAAGTCTGCATATGCACCAATTGGAGCGGTGCAGTCTCCATTCAATGCCTTTGAAAGAGCACGTTCTGTTTTTGCACAAAGAGCAGCCGCTTTATCATTCAACTTTTCTAATAAATCTGCATATTCTCCAGCTCTTCCCTGAATCGCCAGAATACCCTGCCCAGCCGCTGGCACCATCTCTGTCGGGAGAAACCGATAAGAAATACGGTCACATAAGTGCAACCGTTCCAATCCAGCCTCTGCTAAAATCAAGGCACTATATTCTCCGTTGTCGAGTTTTTCCAATCTTGTCAATACATTTCCACGCACTGGACGAACTTGACAGGATGGATATCGTAATTGAAATTGTAGTGTTCTCCTACTGCTAGCAGAGCCAATAGGAGTACTGGAATCCCAATCAGAAAGTGAAACGCCTTTTGGCAATACCAACACATCATTGGGTGCTGCCCTCTTGGAATAAGCTCCAATTGGTAAAAGTGGATTTTCTGCAATTGGTACATCTTTTAAACTATGCACACAAAGATCTACCTGATGAGCAAGCAAAGCGGCATCCAGTTCTTTTAAAAAAAGTCCCTTCCCACCGATTTGATCCAATGTTTTTTGTAAAATTTTATCACCAGTGGTTTTCATCGTTACCAACTCTAATCGAACATCTGGTGCAATGCAATGAATTTGCTGCATAATCCATTCGCTTTGCAACACTGCAAGCCGGCTGGCACGACTGCCGATCCGAATGCAGGTTTCTTTCATGACTGTTTCACCGCCTTTTTTGGCAATCTGGTATGTGATTCGATTTTCTTACAGCATCCTGCAATCAAATCCGGTGTGACATTCTCTCGCATACCGCCTAAAAGCAGCTCAACCGTACGCTGTACCGCTATTTGAACAGCTGCATCCACATCTTTCTGTTCTCTTGCTGTGGCTAAGGTAGTACTATGCATCAAATTGGCAGTTATTAGTTCTTTTAATTCTGTAATATGTGGGATGGCATTGCGATACTGACACCAAGCTTGAAAGTCATTTATATATTTTTCTGCAACATCCTGTAATGCAGACTGCAATGCAAGTTTTTGCTCTGTTGGTTCGGAAAAGTCATCCAAGTTCCAACAGCAAACATCTTCTACCTGCTTGCAATCTTCTGCAATGTCCCTTGGCAATGCCAAATCGATTAAATATTTTGGTTTGTGTTGTACTGCCTGCAGTTGTTCTGCTGTAATCGTATAGTGCGGACTTCTTGTCGCACTGATGACAATTTCTGATTTTTCTAAATATTGTAAACGTGATTCATATGGAACCGGAATTGCACCGAACGGAACCACACTGTTTCCATTATGACAGGAACGCAGTGTAATATATACCTTGCTGCCACGCTGTAATAGCTGCTCTGCAGCAAGCTGTCCCATTTTTCCATTTCCAATGACAAGGCAAGACGCATATTCCAGACTGCCATATTGTTGTTCTACACAACGTACTGCCTTTTCAGAAAGCGAAAGTGGTACAGACTTATCAGAAATATGCGTCAAGGCATATTTCCCAGCAGAAACAGCTATCCGAAATAAGGTATCTAATACAGCATTAGATGTGTGCAGCATTCTGGCATTACAGATTGCCTGATTAACTTGTGTCACAATTTGTTCTTCATGCAATACCTGCGAGTGCAGACCACAAGCCACCTCTATTAAATGCAATGCTGCTTCCTGTTCGAACTTTTCATAAAAAACAGTTGCATCTATTCCCGATATATTCGCATATTGCATCAACAACGGTATTGGCTGGCAAGGTTCTATTCCAGAAAGATATAACTCCGTACGGTTGCAGGTGCTCAGTAAAACAGCACAAATTCCAGATGATTTTAAGCTTTTGAGAATCGTTTTTTGTTTTTCTTTTGAAAAAGAAAATGCTTCCCGCTGTGCAGTGGATGCCGTATGATGATCCAACCCTGCCATTTGCAAATACATTTGTTATTTCATCTCCTTCCACTGCAATTGCAGCGGATTTTTTTTCAAAACATCACAGAAAAAAGGAGTACAATGTGGGATATTCCAGTCAAAATAATCTTTTCCTTGTATTTCATATACAGATAAAATAGACATCATTGTACCGCCATGTGCAATAATTGCAATCCGATCTGCTGTATTTTCCTGTACAATAGCAGAAATCGATTTACAAGTACGAACAACAAAATCTTCTCTGGATTCCCCTTCTGGAAATGGCAGTGTCCCACCACTATCAATCCATGCTTGATAAGCAGGATGATCAGAAAGCTCCTGATAATTTTTTCCTTCAAACTGCCCAAAATCACATTCTCTGAAATCTGGTACAATTATTTGAAAAAGGTTTGGAAATATTCTTGATGCCGTTTCTCGACATCGTATCATCGGACTTACAAATAATAAATCTGGTTTATATCTTTGTAAAATAGGAGCTTGTCGATCAATCAAAGCAATGCCATCAGAGCAAAGTGGTTCATCTGTTCGACAGCCAATATACCGATGTTCTAAGTTGCCGTTTGTTAAGCTATGACGAAGAAAAAGCAATTGCATTATCTCTGCTTCTTTCTATATCAAAAATAAAAACACCCATTCAAAGAAAAATGGGCACCCAAAATAGAATGCTTGTAGAAATTATCCTTCTTTTCGTTTCGATAAAAGGTAATCTTTATTATATCATATCCGATTCCAATTGTAAAGCAATTTCCATTAAAATTCAATTCCTTTTCTGGCTGTAATCTGCTTTTCAAAGGGATGTCTTCTATTTTGAATTTCAGAAATATAATCTGCCTGTTCCAGCAAACGTACATCTGGATCTCTACCAGTTAGAACTACTTCCAATGCATTCGGCAAATCGCGTAGAAAATGCAGTACCATTTCTATAGTCAGAAAACCAGCGGAAATACAAGACATGATTTCATCTAAAACTAACATGGTATATGCACCATGTCTGACCATATCCAGTAAAATAGAAAGCTGTTCCTGATACCCTTTTGCAGCTGCCTCTTTTTCCTGCGGCTGCATCTGAAAAGAAAATTTATGAATAGCATATCCTGACAGTACTGTTATTCTATTTACTTGCTGTAAAGCGATCCGTTCGCTAGAGGTTTCCGGCTTCATGAATTGATAGAACAGCACAGTGCCACCAGCACCAGCACAGCGAACAGCCAAACCAACAGCAGCGGTGGTTTTTCCTTTTCCATCTCCACAATAAATGTGTATCATTCAGCATACTCCTTTTGATTTTTTAATCTCGAGTGATCAGTTGATAAAGCAACGCATTGCAAATGGCTGCTGCAACATTGCTTCCTCCCTTATTCCCTTTTGCAACAATATATGGCGTGCTGCCCTCTAAAATCATATTTTTTGCTTCTATCACATTAACAAATCCAACTGGTACACCAATAATCAATTTTGGCTGAATTTTTTGTTCTTTTATCAATTCTGTCAGCCGAATCAAAGCAGTCGGTGCATTGCCAATGGCAAAAATCAACTCTTTTTGCAGCGTACATGCCTTTTCCATAGAAACCATTGCTCTTGTAACACCACGTTCTTTCGCTGCTTTTGCAACATCAGCATCTGCCATAAAACAATGTACCGTTCCGCCTAACGTCTGCAATGCGGATTTATGAATTCCAGCATATGCCATATTTGTATCTGTTACAATATCTGCTCCATTTTGTAAGGCTCTCAGTGCGATAGAAACAGCACCTTTTGAAAAGGTAAGATTCTCCACATAATCAAAATCAGCTGTTGTATGAATCACTCTCTTTAAAATACTATATTCTGCTTCCGGTAATGAAACATGTTGTAGATGTCTCTCTATGATGGAAAAACTTTTTTTTTCAATCTCCATTGGTTTTTCCAGTCCTATTTTTTGATGCATATGTAAACTCTCCAATCATTGCAATGGTTGATAAGGAATCACATGGGCAGCATGAAAATCAGCCACTTCTGCGTAGGCTGCCCAAGCAAAATCAAATAATTTCGCACCAATTACAGCACCGGTTCCCTCACCCAGACACATTCCGCATTCTAAATACGCCTGCATCCCAATTGCATCCAGTGCCAATTTCCCAGCCGGTTCCGCAGAACAATGTGTTGCATAGAGAAAATCTCTGCAAAGCGGTGCAAAGTAAACAGCACAATTTGCTGCAACCGCTGAAATAAAACCATCAATCAAAATGGGGATTCGATAAATTGCACCACCAAGAAATGCCCCCATCATTCCACAAAGATCAAATCCTCCTACTTTAGAAAGTACATCTAATATATCTTTTGGATTTGGCTGATATTTTGTAATTGCATGTTGAATCAAGTTTATTTTTCGATGCAGACCTTCACTGGATAAACCAGCTCCTCTTCCGGTAACCATCTCTGGGGACAAACCAGATAAAACAGAAAATACTGCACTGGAAGTAGTGGTGTTTCCAATTCCCATCTCTCCTGTGATAATAAGATTATATCCCTGTAGCTTCTTTTCTTTTACCAGTTCTATTCCAGTTAAAATCGCACGTTCTGCTTCTGTTCGTGTCATTGCTGGCTCTTTTGCAAAATTTTTTGTTCCATAAGCGACTTTCCGAACATCCAACCCCGCACACTGCATATCTTTGGCGATTCCAATATCAATTGGAAAGACATCTGCATCACAAACAGCTGCCATGGTATTGATGGTGGCAAGTCCCTTTGTAAAATTTTCTGTAACAGTTGCTGTTACTTCCTGTCCTGTTTGTGTTACTCCTTCTGCTACAATGCCATTGTCTGCACAAAAAATTAAAACAGCTTTTTTTCTCAGTTGCAAGTCTGCTGTTCTATGAATCCCAGCAAGCTGCACAATCATTTCTTCCAATCTTCCAAGACTATGCAACGGTTTTGCAATCTGATCCCATCGTTTCTGTGCCATTCTCATAGCTTGTTCATCTAATGGCTGTATTGTATTGCATAATTCTGATAGCATCATTTTGCATATTCTCCTTTGTAGTCTTCTGTTTGTTTTGTTATGCTGCAAACTGTTAAAATATCTTCTTGCACAGTAAATCGGATTTCCAAATCTGCGAAATAGAATCCATATACACGATTCGGGTCATTTTGATAGGATGGTCTGGGATCTTGTGATAAAAGTTCACGCAATGCCTGCTGTAACTCCACTGGTACCTGTGACAACCAATGTTGTGGAAAAACAACTTGCAAGGCATGATCTGCAACTTGCAAGGCAAATCCGCCACTTGCTTCTGGATAACTGTCAATATGCGGAAGATATGGTTTGATATCATAGATAGGAGTCCCATTCATTAAATCTGCACCATTAACATATAGCACAGGGGAATCAGATTCATTCCATACAATTCGATCAAGCTGAACAACAGAAAGTCCAATTGGATTTGGACGAAATGGGGAACGGGTTGCAAACACGCCCATTCTTTGATTCCCACCAAGCCGTGGTGGACGCACAGTAGGAGACCAGTTCTCCCGAATGGCATCAGAAAACTGCCAAATCAGCCAGATATGAGAATAATCTTCTAAACCGCGAAATGCATCCGGATTACGGTATAATGGTTCAAAAACAATCTTGGATTGCAAAGAAGGAACCAGACCGCTTTGGCGTGGAATTCCAAATTTTGTTTGAAAAGCGTTTTCAATATGTGCGATAATATGCAAAAGCAGATCCCTCCTACATGATTTTTATTTATTATAACATGTTTTCTTGCATATCGTCAAGCAAAAAAGACCAGTTCCTTTTGAACCAGTCTTTTTATTGCAGTATATTCTAATCATTCTGGTTGAATTGCACCGGGACCAGTTTCTTTCGTTCGAATTCGCATCGCATTTCGCACATCATAACTAAAGATTTTACCATCTCCAATATTACCTGTATAGGCTGCCTTTTGAATGGTTTCCATTGTCTTTTGTTCCCATTCTTCTGATGAAACTAAAATTTCCAGCTTAATCTTTGGAAGCATATGAATTTCTACTTCCTGATGTCCACGCACATAACTTTTCATTCCACGTTGCGTGCCACATCCCATAACTTGATAGCAAGTAACACCATGTACATTCATTTCTGCGAGTGCATCCAATACATCTTGCAGCTTCTCTTCGCGAATAATTGCTTCTACTTTGATAATCATTATGATGTCTCTCCTCCTGTTTAGTCTAATCCTGTAAAGGACGGATAAGCAGATTCACCATGTTCTGCACGATCCAAACCAGCACGTTCTGTTCGTTCATCTACTCGAATCCGTCCACCACTTACTAATTTTGTCAACGCATAACAGATTAATGTGCCAACAACTGCAACTGCAATCGTGATAACAATGCTCACTAACTGCATCAAAAACAACTTCGTATCACCAAAGAAAAGACCATTTCCCTGTCCAATGTCATTAATAGATGACCTTGTGAACAAACCAGTACAAATACCGCCCCAGATACCACCAATTCCATGGCATCCAAACGCATCCAATGCATCATCATAACCCAGTTTTTTCTTTACAAAAGAAATCATAAAGAAGCAAATTGGAGAGGTTGTAAATCCAATGATAATAGCCGCCCAAATTGGTACAAATCCTGCCCCCGGTGTGATACCAACCAAACCAGCAACCAAACCTGTGCTAGCACCAACAAAAGTCGGTTTTTTATCTGCAATTACATCACAAAGCATCCAAGAAAGCATACCAGCTGCAGAAGAAACTGCTGTGGTGATGAAGGCATGTGCTGCCAAACCATCTGCCGCCAATGCAGAACCAGCATTAAACCCAAACCAACCAAATAACAGGATAAACGAACCCATTGCTACGAATGGAATATTATGAATTCTATAATTTGTTCTTGTATAGTCATATCGTTTCCCAAGTAAAATGCAAAGTAATAATGCAGAAACACCAGAACTAATATGTACAACATTTCCTCCAGCAAAATCGACAGAACCAATTTTTGCTAAAAATCCACCATCACCCCATACCATATGTGCCATTGGATAATAAACGATAATACTCCAGAAAATAATGAAGAAAAATAAAGACTTAAACCGCATTCTTCCAGCAACCGCACCTGTAATCAATGCTGGTGTGATGACAGCAAACATCATTTGAAACAGACAAAACACCATATTTGGTATTTGTTGTCCTTCCACATATGGTTCAGTCTTGGACACACCTTCCAGTCCCAACCAACTAAAATCACCAATTATACCAAAGTGATCCGTTCCAAAGGAAAGAGAATATCCGAACAATACCCACATTACAATTCCTATACCAATCGTAATCACAGAGGCAAACATCGTGTTTACCGCATTTTTACGACGAACCAAACCGCCATAAAAATAAGACAAGCCCGGTGTCATAAAAAATACCAAAGCTGCACAAATAATTACAAATGCAATACTACCAGAATTCATTGATTTTGTCCTCCTCAAACTTGCTTTTCTGCGATGTCTTGCAGTTTTACGTAAAATAGATTTACATAAATAATTACAGTCGCACCGGTGTCTACCAATCGGAAACTTAATTTAAACATAAAAAAACGCCCACATACAGTAATTGGTTACTGTATGGGACGTCATTGTTCCAAATGGTAATTCATTTCAAGGCCTTTTATGATTTTATTATACTCTACAATTTTGTATGAAAAATTTATATTAAATTATTTTTTTGTAAAAAATTATTCTGTATTTTTGGAAAACCTTTCTGCTACTTTCTGTGCAGTCGGTGTGACTGCCAAGCCACCAGTTGCAGTTTCTCGCAATGTTTCTGGCATATGCCGTCCAATATCCCCCATTGCATCAATTACCTCATCGGCTGGAATTCGACTGGTGATGCCAGAAATCGCCATATTGGCACAAGCAATGGCATTGACAACACCAACGACATTTCGTTTTACACATGGCACCTCTACTAATCCGGCAACCGGATCACAAACCAATCCAAGCAAATTTTTCAGTGCCATTGCACAGGCATTTTCACATGCTTCCGGTGTGCCGCCGCACAAAAACGTCAAAGCGGCGGCTGCCATAGCAGAAGCCGCTCCAATCTCCGCCTGACATCCAGCCTCTGCACCAGAAATAGAAGCTCGCTCCGCAATGATATTGCCAAATCCACCTGCAACATAAAGTGCATGCAGCATATCTTCTTTCGTTGTATGGTATTCTTCCTGATAGGGAATCAAAGCAGCTGGTATGACACCACAGGAACCGGCAGTTGGTGCGGCTACAATTCGTTTCATACAAGCGTTACACTCACTCACCTTTAACGCAGTTGCAATCGCCAAGTTAAAATAGTGTCCACACATCATATTTCCAGATTGCATTGCGTCCAGATACCTTGCACCATCTCCGCCGACCAAACCACTGAAAGAATGCTGTTCTTTATCATAATTTTTTACGGAGGCACACATAATATTCCACATATGATCCATTCTTTGCATAGATACAGTTCTGGCTTCCGGCGTATCAATTTCCAAGTCTTGCATGAGAATGACTTCCCACAGTGGTTTTTGGGAAATCTCACAAGCTGTCATCAATTCTGCCACAGATTTCAGTGCCATATTACTTATACCCCCTCTTCCGCATTGTAACTGGTAATTTTAATAATGCCATCCAAATCTTTCAGCCATGCCAACATATTTTCCGGAATAACATCATCACATTCAATGATCATAACTGCGTAACCGCCTTGCATATTTCGGTAAAGCTGCATTGAAGCAATATTTACATTCTTCTGTGCCAATACAGTAGTAACCTGTGCGACATGTCCTGGTGTATCTGTATTGTGCACGATAATCGTATTATATTCTCCGGAAAAATTCGTGCAAATTCCATCAATCTCACAAATTTGAATCCGACCGCCGCCAACAGAAGCGCCTACAACCTCTAACTCTTTCCCACTTTCTCCAAAAACATGAATTTTTGCTGTATTTGGATGAGCATTTCGAATCACTCCGTGTGTTAATTCAAATGCAAGTCCTGCTTGTTTTGCTTCTACAAAACTATTGGGTAGATGTTCATCATCCGGTTTATAACCGAGTAGTCCTGCTACAATTGCACGATCTGTCCCATGTCCCGAACCCGTTGCAGAAAAAGAACCATGCAGCATAATTTCTGCTTCTACTGGACGTTCCCCCAATAATTTTCTTGTAACATATCCAATTTTTGCCGCACCAGCTGTATGGGAACTGGATGGTCCAATCATAACAGGTCCAATAATATCAAAAATATGCATAACGTCCTCCCTGAAATCACACGGCTGCAATGTTCATATTTTTACAGATAGTATTTCCATTCTATCTGATTTATTTCTAAAACCAATTGCAAATGAGAAATGGAAACACTTTCTTTTTGCTCATTTTAGCACGCTGTTTTTTCTGTTGTCAATGCAATTTTCCATATTTCAAATCATTTTCAGGTTGTTCGCTTAAAAAGTTTCGATTCCTTTTATTTTTATGGGAATTTCTTAAAAATATCTTGTGAAGATACTCAGACAGATTTGTAATTATAAAATACACATCGCATCGCCAAAGCTGAAAAAGCGATATTGTTCTTGTACCGCAACTTCATAAGCATGCATGGTCTTTTCATAACCCAACAATGCAGATACAAGCATAATCAATGTGCTCTCCGGCAAATGGAAATTCGTAATGAGTCCATCCAATACTTTAAATTGGTAACCCGGATAAATGAAAATATCTGTATAACCGTCTGATGCTTCTAATACACCATCATGCATCGTTGCAACTGCCTCCAATGTGCGGCAAGAAGTTGTACCAACAGCAATGACTCGTCCACCGTTCCGCTTTGTCTGTAAAATTTTATCTACTGTTTCCTGCGGCAGATGATAATGCTCACTATGCATCTTATGCTGTAAGACATCGTCTTCTTTAACCGGACGAAATGTGCCAAGTCCCACATGTAAAGTTACAAATGCAGTATCAATTCCTTTTTCCTGTAACGTTTGCAGCATTTCTTTTGTAAAATGCAATCCAGCAGTGGGAGCTGCTGCAGAACCAAGTTCTCTGGAATAAACAGTCTGATAGCGTTCTTTGTCTTCTAATTTCTTTGTGATATACGGCGGAAGTGGCATTTGTCCGATTTCATCCAATACTGTATAGAAATTGCCGTCACACTGAAACTGAACAATCCGATTGCCATCCGGTTTCACTTCCATTACCTCTGCTATCAATTTTCCGTCACCAAAAGAAAATCGTGTACCCACCTTTGCCTTCTTGCCAGGTCGACAAATAATTTCCCAACACTGATCGCCTTTTTGTTCGAGCAGCAGAAATTCAATAAAGGTTCCATTTTCTATTTTTTCTCCATACAGTCTCGCTGGCAGAACGCGGGAATCATTCATAACCAGTAAGTCACCCTTTTGCAGAATATCGCATAAATTGTAGAAATGGCGGTGAGAAATTGCACCGGTTTCTTTGTCGACCAACATCAAACGAGAATGATCTCTTGGTGTCACTGGTGTCTGTGCAATCAACGATTCCGGTAAATTATAATAAAAATCTGATTTTTTCATGGTTCACTCCTAATTTTTTTCAAAATAATATTGACATACCACCGGAAAAATGGTATGATGGAACTTAAGATAGAGGTGCACTCAAAATGAGTATGTTCTGACTGGATCTGACCAATCGTCAATGCAGAACAAAAAGGTGCGAGTGCCGAAGAAAAGAATCTGGTCCTTTCTTTTCTGGTCACAGCTCCGAACAGGTCTGTGACTGTCATCGTTGTGATGGAGAGCTATCGGCAGATACAAAATGCCAACATATCTATTATAACGCATACTCTATCGGTTTTCAACCGGTTTTTTTTATTTTTAATGATTTTTGGAGGATTTACAAATGAAACAGTGGAAAGTTGGTATCATTGGTGCAACAGGCATGGTAGGTCAGCGGTTTGCAACCTTGCTGGACGGTCATCCGTGGTTTCAGGTTGTCGCACTGGCAGCCTCTCCTCGCTCTGCTGGTAAAACCTATGAAGCAGCTGTTGGCAGCCGTTGGGCAATGACAAACCCAATGCCGTCTGCTATGAAGGATATGGTAATGCTGGATGCACAGGCAGACATTGAAAAAATTGCTTCCATGGTAGACTTTGTCTTCTGTGCAGTAGACATGAAAAAAGAGGAAATCCGTGCACTGGAAGAAGCGTATGCAAAGGCAGAATGTCCTGTCGTTTCCAATAATTCTGCTCATCGGTTTACGCCGGATGTACCAATGGTTATTCCAGAAGTGAATCCGGAACATCTGGATGTCATCGAAAGCCAGAAAAAACGGCTTGGTACAAAGAAGGGTTTCATTGCTGTCAAGTCCAATTGCTCCATTCAGAGCTATGTGCCAGCACTTTCTCCACTGCGTGCTTATGGCATCAAGCAGGTACTCGCTTGCACCTATCAGGCAATTTCTGGTGCCGGAAAGACCTTCCAGTCATGGCCGGAAATGGTGGATAATGTGATCCCGTTCATCGGTGGTGAAGAAGAAAAGTCAGAAAAAGAACCTTTGAAGGTTTGGGGCAGCGTAGAAAGCGACCAGATTGTTTCGGTTACTTCTCCACTCATCACCACACAGTGTTTGCGTGTACCCGTTTCTGATGGGCACACTGCGGCAGTATTTGTTTCGTTCGACAAGAAGCCATCAAAAGAAGAAATTCTAAAGGCTTGGCAGGAATTTGCAGGTGTGCCACAGGAATTGCAGCTGCCAAGTGCACCAAAGCAGTTTATCCACTATTTTGAAGAAGATAACCGCCCGCAGGCAAAGATTGACCGCAATCTGGAAAACGGCATGGCTGTTTCTGTTGGTCGTCTGCGAGAAGATTCTCTGTTTGATTATAAGTTCGTTTGCCTGTCTCACAACACGCTGCGTGGTGCTGCTGGCGGTGCGGTATTACTGGCAGAATTGCTGGCTGCAAAGGGCTACTTTGCATGAACATTCGACCTGCTACATCCGATGATGCAGAAGTCATCTGTCAAATGATACACAAGTTAGCAGATTTTGAAGGGCTTTCTGCATCCTGTGAATTAACAGCAGAAACGATTCACAAGATGCTACAAGAAGAAAATAGTCTCTTTGCATTATTGGCAGAAACAGAAAATGGAACAACCATTGGACTGGCTGCTTATTTTTTCATTCCGCTTGCGATGCTTTCAGGTAGAACAGTTCTCTATCTGGAAGAGCTTTGGGTGGAACCAGCATATCGTAACAAAGGTGTTGCATCAAAATTATTTCAGAATCTGGAACAGATTGCAAAAGAAAAAAATTGCTTGCGAATAGAATGGAAATGTTTAAAGGAAAATATATCTGCCATTGCATTTTATCATGCAATGCAGGGAGACGTTTCTGACACTTGGCTGACTTTTATGAAACCCATTTCATAAACTCTCTCACAAAACAACAAATTTGAAAGGAGCGTTCCCACTATGAAAAATACAATTTTTACCGGTGCTGGCGTTGCTATTGTTACACCGATGCTGCAAGATGGTACAGTTGACTTTGAGGGACTGAAAAAACTAATTGACTTCCAGATTGAAAATGGAACAGATGCCATTATTATTTGTGGTACAACCGGCGAGTCTTCCACACTAAGTGATGAAGAACATCGTGACTGCATCCGTTGTGCAGTCGAGCATACGCATAACCGTGTTCCGGTCATTGCTGGAACAGGAAGCAATGACACACAGTATGCCATTGAACTCTCCAGAGAAGCACAGGAACTTGGTGCAGATGGTCTGCTTCTGGTTACACCATACTATAACAAATGTACACAACGTGGCTTAATTGCGCACTATACCATGATTGCAGACAGTGTTGATATTCCAATCATTCTCTACAATATTCCAAGTCGTACGGGTGTTGCCATTGACGTTGCAACCGTAAAGACACTCGGTCAGCACAAGAACATTGTTGCTGTTAAAGAGGCCTCTGGCAATATTGGTTATACAGCTAAGCTGGCTGCACAGTGCGGTGATTTGGTGGATATTTACAGCGGCAATGATGACATGATTGTGCCAATTATGTCTCTGGGTGGAAAGGGCGTTATTTCTGTATTGTCCAATGTCATGCCAAAGGAAACGCACCAAATGACACAGTATTGCCTCGAAAATAACTTTGCAGCTGCTACGAAAATGCAGCTGGAATACTTGGATTTGATCAACAAATTATTCATTGAGGTAAATCCGATTCCAGTGAAAGATGCACTCAATCAGATGGGAATGCCGGCTGGTCCATGCAGAATGCCGCTCTATGAAATGACAGAAGAACATAAGGTTGCTTTGCACGATGCACTTGCTGCACACGGTCTGGTTTAAGGGCTCTCTGAAAAACAAAGGATGTGAACAAATGACAAAAATTGTTTTATGCGGTGCAAACGGAAAAATGGGACACACGCTTGCTGGCTGCATTGCCAATCGAGAAGATTGCAAAGTCATCGGCGGAATTGACAGCTACACGAAACAATATGATGTATTTCCGATTGTAGAAACGGCAGAACAGCTGCCAGAACAGCCGGATGTTATCATTGACTTCTCTAATCCGTCTTCTCTGGATATGTTGCTAAACTATGCTTTTACCCATAACGTTGCATTGGTTCTGGCAACGACAGGTTACAGTGAAGCACAAATTTCACAAATCAAAACGGCTGCCGAACAGATTCCAGTATTCTTTACCTTTAATATGTCTCTTGGTATTAACTTACTGGTAGAACTGGCAAAACGTGCAACTGCCATTCTGGGAGATCAGTTTGACATTGAGATTGTAGAAAAGCATCATAACCAGAAAATTGATGCACCAAGCGGTACAGCCATTATGCTTGCCAATGCGATCAATGAAGTGAAAGAAAATCGCTATCACTATGTCTACGACCGTCATGCACGCAGAATGAAACGGGAAAAGAACGAAATCGGCATGCATGCCATTCGTGGCGGTACGATTGTCGGAGAACACGATGTGATTTTTGCGGGGCACGATGAAGTGATTACACTTTCTCATAGTGCCGCTTCTAAAACTGTATTTGCAGAAGGCGCTATAAATGCTGCTGTTTTTCTCTGCGGAAAGCCTGCTGGGCTGTACGATATGAAACAACTGATTGAACTTTCTTAAATTAAAAGCTGTATAAATCAAAAACAGTCTGAGAAGAGAAATCATCTTCTCAGACTGTTTTTATAATCTAATAATATTTCTAAAAACTATTTTCATTATTTTCTCTTATAAATTTTGAAATAGTAGCTTCTGGCGACTGTATCAATAAAACTGGTATTCCTACAATACTGGCAGCTTTGATTTTCTCCGGCACACCGCCTCTTGCACCACTATCTTTAGAAATTAGTACTGCAATTTTATGCTTCCGCAAAAATTGCACCGTTTCTTCTACAGAATACGGCGGCATCGCAAACCAAAACTGTGACGGAATGGCTTGTGCTTCTTGATGAGAAGAAGATGTATCCAATACTCTTGCAAACGAACGAGTTGCAAAATCTTTTACCTGTGCTGCATAAAACGGAAGTGTATTGATTCCAACAGTAAAAAATAAATTGCCGGAAATGGAAGACAGCCATGCTGCAGCATCTTCCTTGGTAGGAACAGAATATAATTTCTCATAATCATACTGCAAGGTCGGTCTGCCAATTCGATAATAGGGAATCTGTTTTGCTTGACACACAGTCTTTACTGTTTCTGTTACTACAACTGCAAAAGGATGCGAGGCATCCAATACTGCATCAAAACCAGTCAAAGCAACAGAAAATCCATCTGCATCCAGCCGACCAACATGAACCTGACAATTTGTACCGTTTAAAATTTCTTTTCCATAAGGCGTTGCTACAAAAGCGGTCACTTCACACGATTTTGGCAAAGAAGCAATCAAATCTGTGGCATCACTGGTTCCAGCAATGACTGCTACTCGATATTTTCTCATAACATTACTTCACTTTCCAACTGATACCCTCGTGGCGTAATCATCTTTCCGTCTTTTACATAGGTCTGAGAGTTACCAATTAGAATCACGCAGAACATATCCACCGGTTCTTCCTTCAGTTTTTCCAAGGTAGAAAGCCACACTGCCTGTTCTGCTCTTCCAGCGTGCCGTACAATGCCAACGGGTGTTTCTGGTTTCCGGTATTGTGCGATCAAATCTGTTGCCTGTGCAAGATGATCGGTTCGTTTTTTGGATTTGGGATTGTAAAGGCAGATAACAAAATCTGCCACTGCTGCACAGGTAATTCGTTTTTCAATTAAAGAACGGGGGGTCATCAAATCACTCAGACTAATAACTGCAAAATCATGCATTAAGGGTGCTCCTAAAAGAGAAGCCGCCGCACTGGCAGCCGTTACACCGGGAACTGCAACCACTTGTATATTTGCTCCCTGTGCAGCAACTACCTCTAATAAAATTCCTGTCATGCCATAAATGCCGCTGTCCCCACTGGAAACCATTGCGACTGTTTTCCCTTGCAAGGCAACTTGCACTGCAAGCTGACAACGTTCCACCTCTTGCCGCATAGGAGTGGAGAGAAATTGTTTTTCTGGAAATTGTTCCTGTAACAACTTGACATAAGTAGTATATCCAACAATAATATCTACTTTTTGTAATACAGAAACAGCTTGTGTTGTCATATACAACTGGTCACCTGGACCAAAACCAACTGCATAAATGATAGGCTGCATTTTATTTTTCCTCCATTCTATTGGTGATTCTATAGCCGAACCGGCGGCAGATGACAACGACAGGCTGCCAGTGTTACACCTGAATACTTTACTTTGCCTGTTAAAACGGTTCCGCATTCTGATGCAAGATAACTGCATGATTCTGCGACTGCTGGCAATCCAGTCACTTGCTTGACAAAATCAGACGATTCAAATGGATATTGGCAATTGCAAATTGCTTCATCCGAAATAATTTGCAGTGGAATCTGATAAGTTTCACACAACTGCAAAATGGCTGGCTCTGCCCGTTTTCGTTCAATAGTAGCAATGGTTTTCACAGATGAGATTGCATAGCCGTAGGTCTGCAAAAAGGAAAGAAAACAAAATTCTAAATGATCAAATGTAATTTCTTTTTTGCATCCCACACCAATTACTAAATCTATTGGACGTAGATACAAAGTTGGTTTTGCATTCTTTTCTTCTGGAAATAGACGGTCAGAAATTACCACTTTGCAAGTCGTTTTCCGTGATTCTGTCCATACTATTTGTGGATATCTCTCTGCACTAAGTACAGATAAATCTGACTGCAACTGCACACACTCCCCAACAAGCAAGGCACTGCTTATCGTTTTAATCATGCTGGGATTTTCTATCACCAAATGATTTTTTACTGCAACAACATCAAATGCCACTTGTCCCTGTAAATCGGTGGCAGTTGTAATTACTGGTTCTGCTTGCAGCAATGCTGCAATTGCATTCGTCATTTCATTTGCACCGCCAATGTGACCCGAAAGCAGACTGATGACATATTTTCCGTCCTGTCCCATCACAATTACAGCAGGATCGGTCAATTTAGACCGCAGTAGCGGTGCAATTTTTCGTACCACAATGCCAGTTGCCATAACAAATACCATGACATCTTTGCTTTGAAAATCTTGTGCAAGAACAGTATCTGTAAAACATTCTTTTTTTCGCAAAACACCACCAAATGCTGTTTGTATCTGTTTTGCAAGCTGTTCTCCCGTTGGTGTCAAACAGTAATATGCAATTTTCATTTTACAATTCCTTTTCGATAGCCATGCGTAAATGTCTTGTCATAGAGTTTAGAGAGCGTATAGGTATCCCCTAAAAATTCACCAACTAATACCAGTGCAGTTTTATGAATGCCAGCTTTTTCAACTTGTTGTGCAATGGTTTCCAGTGTACCTGTTACAATTTTCTGATCCGGCCAGCTTGCCTTATAAACCAC
Source organism: Oscillospiraceae bacterium (assembly GCA_016297675.1). Classification (GTDB taxonomy): domain Bacteria; phylum Bacillota; class Clostridia; order Oscillospirales; family Ruminococcaceae; genus Ruminococcus_C. Next base: position 24,524 of record JAEDGE010000001.1, on the reverse strand, counting down.
TGCTACAGGAGTATGCATTGGATAAGCAATGGATAACCGACGCACCAATTCTGCAATTTGTCCTACTGATAAAAAAATGACCATAGTTGCACGATGCTGTGCCAGTGATTCCACCTGTTCCGTTTCCGGAACAGGTGTACGTCCCTCCATTCTGGTTAAAATCACTGTCTGAGAAACGTCAGGCAGTGTATATTCCTTTTGCAAAACAGCTGCTGCTGCTAAAAAAGAACTAACACCCGGCACTACTTCATGAGCAATTCCCATACGATCCAATGCATCCAACTGTTCCCGAATCGCTCCATAAATAGAAGCATCCCCTGTATGCACTCGAACAGTCGTCTTTCCTTCCTGTTCTGCTGTCTGCATGACAGAAAGCACTTCTTCTAAAGTCATTCCCGCACTGTCATAAACGATGCTATCCGGCTTTCTATCTTGCAGAACAGCTGGATTTACCAAAGAACCAGCATAAATAATCACATCTGCATGATCAATCAAACGTTTTCCCTTGATGGTCAGTAATTCCGGATCCCCTGCTCCTGCACCTACAAAATATATCATCCTAAATCTGAACTCCCTTCCGACTTCTAACCAAATTATTTTTTCTTAATTATGAGCGTTGTAAAATAAGAAGTGTTCGTAACAAAAGGCGTTCCAATATATTCTCCTTCCATTCCAATATTACAAAGCATAATTGTACGAGAAAGCATCTGTTTTTCCGTCAGCAATGGGATTAACCATGACAATGCCCTTCCGGCTTTCATCAACACCAAAGTATCAAACTGTTCTAAAGCCGCTTCAACTTCTTCTTTGCTTGTCACAGCAGGTAATACCACCAGAGATTCCTGATTTTCACACAGGCTGCACTTTGCCTTTGCGGCTCCGGCAGAAAAAGAAGAAATTCCTGCAATAACAACCGTTTCATATCCCTTTTCCGCTAAAACCTGTCGCACATAGGTTGCAGTACTATAGATAGAAACATCGCCCAATGTCACCATTGCTACATTTTTTCCAGCTTCTAAGTAATCACAAACTGGCTGAAGACAGCCGTCTTGTAACCGATTGCGGTAATCTGTTTGTATCTGCATGGGAAACACCAGTTCTAATGTTTCCGTCTGTTCCAAGTTTACAGCTGTTGCTGCAATGCTATAAGCAACCGAAGAAACACCGATTTGCCTGACTGGCTTTACAATCACATCTGCTTGTTCTAAAACCTGTTTTGCACGCAAAGTCAAATCCATTGGTTCTGTTCCCACGCTAACTGCATAAAAAATACCTTTTTTCATTCTCGCTTTCCTCCTGCTAAACAGGAAAACAGCATCACTGGATGATTATTTTCCAATACATGATATTTTCCCACTGCCCGACTGCGTCCCACTGCAATTTGTACGATCTCTAACTGCGGCATATCTTGCAGCAATGTCATCAATTCTGCCTGCGTTTCTAACGTCACGCTGCTGACAACAAGCCGAACCGTTTTCGGAAGAGATTGTATTTGCTGCAAAATGGACGAACAAGCTCCATCACTTCCACCAATAAAAATACAATCCGGTACAGGAAGCGTAGCCATTACCTGCTCTGCCCTGCCAGCCAAAATGGTTACATTTTCTGCTTGCAAATAGGTGCAATTTTTTCTCAGGATTTCCAATGCAGATGCCTGATACTCAATGGCATATACGGTTCCATATGGACAGCATTTTGCACATGAAATGGAAACACTACCTGTTCCTGCACCAATATCCCATACTATACTATCCGGCTGTAATTGCAGTTTGCTGAGAATCACAGCACGAACTTCTTCTTTTGTCATAGGAGCACTATTTCGTAGAAATGCGATATCTGGCAATAAAGCAATATTCCCAATTTTTTTGGGAGCTGGATTGGATACAGCAACCACACAAAGAGAAGGATTTTCCATCTCACAAAACTGCTTTGGTTCTCCCTTCCAGAGCTGTTCTGTTTCATAAGTCAGATTTGCACCGATAAATAACGTTGTGTCCTCTAATCCATAAGAGCAAAGTGCGTTTGCAATCTCTCTCACACCGTCTGTTGCTGAACAGAAAAAAAGCGTCAGAGAATGCTGTGTCACTGCATAGGCAATCGAACCAGCTGTATAAGATTTCCCGTGTAAACTGCAAATATATGCCTGCTCCATTGGCAAACCAAATTTCGCCCCTAACAATTGCAAGGAACCAATACCAGGAATGACAGGAATCTGCCAGTCCGGATAGTGATTTTTTATAGTACGGTAAAAACTATAGAGCAAAGGGTCTCCTGATACCAGAATAGCAATGGATTCATCTTCGAGCATAGTTGGAAGCTGCTCTAATAAATTGGAAAGGTCAATCAACGGTAAAAATTTCTTGACAGATAACATCTTTCCAAATCGTTGAGAAGCAATGACACAATCTGCTTGCTCCAATGTTTTTTTTGCAACTGGTAATAAATAGTCCGGATTTCCACTACCACCACCAACCAGCCATAACGGATTCCTCAATGTCTTCGCCACTCCTTTAATACATCCGATACAGATGCCGTTTCTGCTAATACATGCTGCTCCCGATCCAACAAAATCACTCCTATTTTAATATGAAAATGCGTTCTTCTTTCACAATTTTTACAAACTGATTCAGTAATTTGCTTCCAGACGGTTTCTGCAAACGGCATTCTGGACAATCGTTCTTGCATTTCTACAGTCGTATTACAATGATACAGCTGCTGTACCTGTTCCATTGAAGCACCTGCAAGAGCAGCATGTGTACAAATGATTTCTCGTTGTCCGCCTGCTGTATGGCTGTGCAGATACATAATATCTGCTGCGGGTTTGATAAGTTTTCCTGCAGCACCAGTAAGCAGAATCGTTTGCATTCCCATCTCTTCCGCACAGTCAAGCAGATAACCTAAATAATTGCTGCACAATATAATACTGCCGCCATCTGTGAACCGTTTTTTCAAATAACTTTCTCCAGCATACCCTGTTACCATTGCACAGGCAGTCCCATATTCTGCACGACACATAGATAATTCCATTCGCAAGGATTCCCGTATAGCTTCCTCACTCATTGGACGAACAATACCAGTCGTCCCAAGAATAGAAATGCCACCAACAATACCAAGTCGACCATTAAATGTGCGTTCTGCAATCCGTTCTCCCTCGGGTACAGAAATAGTTACCACTGCACCGCGTGTGCCAATGACAGAACGGACTGCTTTTATAATCATCTCCCGTGGAATGGGATTGATTGCTGGTTCTCCTACTGGAATTGGAAGCCCCTTTCGGGTTACTGTCCCAACGCCCTTTCCAGCTTGAAAACAGATGGCACCTTCATCTTCCAAAATCTGTACCGTCGCACAAACCAAACATCCATTTGTCTGATCGGGATCATCACCGCTGTCTTTCCGTACACCACATATATATGCTTCTGCTGCTTCTATCGGCAGAGAAAGTGTTTTTCCAGAAGGCAACGTATAGGCAACCTGTTCCGGACATCGTCCTGTTGTCTGCCACAATACAGATGCCAATGCAGCAGCTGCTGCACAGACACCCGTGGTATGCCCCTCTCTAAGTGGTTTCATGTGTTTGTCCCCATTCATTTATTATTTTGTAGATTTGTTTGATATTCAGATGCTTTCGCAAGGTGTCTGCCAACATATCATATTGCTGTTCTTTTCTTTGCTGCAAATCCAAAAAAGGCACGGGATTTTCTAAACCTTTTTGTCGGAGCAGCTGCTGCACCAGATATGCAGTGGTTTCTGTTGTATCAAAAATACCATGCAAATAGGTTCCATACACATTACCGTCTGGATTACAGTATCCGTTGTATGTACCATCTTCCCGCTTGGTAAATGGATTTGCTGTATGAACAATGGTTTCTCCCATATGTATTTCATAACCATTGACCGGATATCCCGAAAGGGATTGCAATATGCCAGGAATTGTGCAAATGCTGCCTTGTACTTGCTGACGGTACTTTTGTGTCTGAAAAATCGTTTCTATATCCAATAGCTCCATACCACGCAGACTCCCACCGTCTTCTACACCATATGGATCTGAAATCAGATTGCCCATCATTTGGAATCCGCCACAAATACCAAATAAAACACAACCTTTTTGATGTAATTTTTGAATTGCTGCCTCTAATCCGTTTTGCCGTAGCCATCGCAAATCTGATAATGTATTCTTCGTACCCGGCAGAATCAGTAAATCTGGTTCTCCTAACATTTGTACACTGGTAACATAGCGAACAGAAACAGTATCCATTCCATCCAGTGCTGTAAAGTCTGTAAAATTAGAAATGTGTGGGAACCGAATGACTGCTATATCCAAGCTGCTTTCTGGCAATCGTGTATGCTGATGCAATTGAGTCGCAAGGCTGTCTTCCTCTTCCAAATGCAACGGTAAATAGGGAACAACCCCCAAAATGGGAACGCCAGTCAGTTCTTCCAGCATAGTTAAACCGCTTTCCAAAATACTGACATCTCCACGAAATTTATTGATGATGATTCCCTTTATTCGGCGGCGTTCTTCTGGACGCAATAGGGCAATCGTTCCGTAAATAGCTGCGAAAACACCACCTCGGTCAATATCCCCCACTAAAATGACAGGAGAGTCAGAAATCGCTGCCATGCCCAGATTCACAATATCTACATCTCGTAAATTGATTTCTGCCGGACTACCTGCTCCCTCCAGTACGATGATATCCTTTTCAGCTGCAAGGGATTCATATGCCTGCTGAATAACAGGAATAAGCTTTTGTTTCTGCTGATAGTATTCTCTTGCATGCATGCTACCATATACTTCTCCATTCACGATTACCTGTGAACCGAATTCACTGGTGGGTTTGAGCAAAATCGGATTCATCCGGACATCTGGCTCTACACCAGCAGCTTCCGCCTGCATAACCTGTGCTCGTCCCATTTCTAATCCATCTCTTGTAATATAGGAATTGAGTGCCATATTTTGTGACTTAAATGGTGCCGTTCGCAAGCCGTCTTGCTGAAAAATACGACAAAGTCCGGCTGTTATCACACTTTTTCCGGCAGAAGACATGGTTCCAACTACCATGATAGATTTTGCTCGCATAGATTCCCTCCTGACTTTTTCTGTACAATTTCTTTCAGACATTGCAATAAAAATATATTTTCCTCTCGTTTCCGCACTGCAACCCGATAATAGGTATCATCCAAACCACGATAATTCCCACAGTTCCGCAGAAGAATATGATAGGGTAATAATTCATTCTCTAAATCATAAAACTGTTTTGCATGAAAAAATACGAAATTCGCTGCTGGTTCCCAAACTGTAAATCCCAGCTCCTGCAATGCGTGATAAAGAAACCATCGCTCAGTCTGTAGGAACTGCTGAAACTGCTGTTGATAGGCAATATCCTGCAACGCAGCACAGCCTGCAACGGATGCCAGCGTATTGACTGACCACGGCTGTCCCGTCTGCCGGATTTGTTCTGCTAACGCTGTATTCGCACAAATTCCATATCCCAACCGTAAACCCGGAATCGCATATCGTTTTGTCATGGACTTTAGAATGAATAGATTCGGATAATCGTTACAAGTAGCAATCATAGAAGATTGAAGTGCTGTTTCTGTCATATCGCAACAGCATTCATCCAGTAAAACAAAGATTTTTTTCTGTACAGTAAGTGTCAGGATTTTTTGCAGCAACGAAGTAGAGAGCAGCGAACCAGTGGGATTGTTGGGATTGCAGAGTACCAGAAAATCATATTTTCCCGTTTGCAGTTCTGTCAGGAAAGATTCTGTCAAAACGAATGGTTCTGGCATCTTCCAGTATGTGACGGAACAGCCATTCTCCTCTAAGGCTTTTCCATACTCGGAAAAAGTCGGAACCGGAATAACTACATGTTTTGGATGAATCGCCTGTACTGTCCGGAATAATACATCTGCACCGCCATTTCCGCAGATAATCTGCTGTGATTGTACATGATGATACGCAGCAAGGGCATTGGTCAGCATGGTTTGATTCGGGTCAGGATAGTGTGACAATTGCGGAATTGCTGCACAAATTGCGGATTGCACACAATCTGGTACACCAAAGGGATTGATATTCGCAGAAAAATCAAGTAGCTGGTCACTGTGCAGCCGTTCCTTCGCAGTGTAAATATCACCACCGTGTATCGACTTCAAGCAGTTCTCCTCCCAACATTTTATAGGATAATAGCAACAAGCAGCATACCACCTCCGACAACAACAGCAAATAAAATGCTGGCAACAAACAGCATTTTATTTGCTGTTTGAATATCTTCTGCTTTTGCTGCTCTGATGGCATCACCAATGGTCGGTTTTTCCACTATGTTTCCAAAATATATATGTGTTCCCCCAAGCTGGATACTCATTGCTCCTGCTGCTACGGATTCAGTCTGGGCGGAGTTCGGAGATAGATGCTTCCGCCTGTCCCGAAAGTAAATTCGCAAAGCCCCTTTTCCATCCAGTGAAAGCAAAAAAGATGCAGCTATAAGAAACCATGCAGAAAGTCTTGCTGGAATCCAGTTGCAAATATCATCCAGCTTTGCCGAGGCTTTTCCAAAGTATTCATAAGTTTCATTCCGATATCCAACCATGGAATCCAATGTGTTTACTGCTTTATAAAAAAAGCTAAGCGGTACACCACCAATCAAAAGATAAAATAAAGGTGCAATTTCACCATCCGATGTATTTTCTGCAACGGTTTCCACGCATGCTTTTGTAACTTCTTCAACAGAAAGGTCTTTTGTCTCCCGACCAACCAACCAAGAAAGCTGCTTGCGGGCAAGCGGTAAATTATTTGCCTGTAACGCACGGTAAACCTTACTGCTCTCTGTTGCAAGGCAACGAGCTGCTAATATCTGATAACTCCAGAATGTGTGAATCAGAAACCAAAGCCAGACTGAAATCCGATATGCAATCCAAAGCACCAATGAGGAAATCCCAAAACTTATCAGCGGCAACAATACCGCTAAAAAAATACCTGCTATAAATGTCCCTCGCTCTGTTTTCGGGAAACACTGCCGCAGCTTCTTTTCCCCGAAAGAAATCCCTTTTCCCATCCAAACAACTGGATGAGGCATCCAGTGCGGATCCCCAAAACAAAAGTCTAAGAGTACCCCAAGTAAAACACTGCATATACTTAACTGTATCATTACACTACACCACCTGATGAAGGGAAAAGCTGCATAGACAGTCCGCAGAAAATCCGTTCTACTGTTTCAGCTTGTGCCGCCAACCATATATTCATACGTCCAACAGTTTCCCGCCATTGTCGTTCTTCCGGTGTAATTGGAACCAATCCACATCCGACTTCCTGTGTAATTAAAATACAATCGTTCCATAACGGTAGGTATCTTTCCAGCCAATCAAATACAGATTGACTTTCCTGCTCTGCCTGCGTTGCCAGTTCTTCCATATGGTATAATATCGTTTGCCTGTTCCATTCAAAAATAGAATGCTCTGCCAAATCAAAAACATCTTCCGTTTGTTTCTCATACTGCTGCAATACATAGGCAAGCCGTCCCTGTGCATAACCGCCAATGACAAGTTTCATTACAACACATCTCCTAACATTGCGTAACTCAATAACCATATTGTTTCACAAATCACAAGAAAAAAACCAGCTAAATCCCCTGTTACACCGCCAAATTGTGTTTTTTGCATATGATAATATCCCAGAAAAACAAGTAAAGATAAAAAAATGGAAACAACAGCCATCCATTGATAAAATATTACCAGAACTGCCATTGCAAGTCCAGTCAAAATCATTAGTCCTGTCCCAACATACTTTCCTGCATGTTCGCCAAAGGTCTTCGCAAGGGAACTGGTTGGTGTACAAGGAAAGCGTGTGACAGAAATACCGCTCAAACAGCGAGCAATCCAAAAGCCACCCGTGAGCAGACCCACTGCCCATCTGGTTTGTGTTGTATAAATCTGTGCATAAGCAGCAACCTGTACCAACAATATCAATACAACACTAAATACCGCAAAGGGTCCACAGTTTGGGTCTTTCAAAATTCGCAGTTTCTCTTCCATCGGTCGACGGGAATACAAGGCATCGGCAGTATCGCAAAATCCATCCAGATGAATCCCCCCTGTAATCAATACATTTACCAATGCAGCAAGCACTGCAAATAAAAAAGCAGAGCAATCCAACAGCTGACAACCTGTCCAAACCAACCAGAGAGCTCCGCCGCAAAGTAAACCGACTATCGGAAAAAATAACATAGCATGACGCAGATTTTTCGCATTCCAGTTCAGACACTTCACCGGAAGGGTACTGTACATGGAGAGTGCAATGAGAAGAGATTCAAGATAGGATTTCATGAAACAAGGCTGCTCCTTTCCAGCAGACAGGGATACCGCTACAAACTTCTATGACAATTTCCGAACGCTCTGCCAGAGTACAGTTGATTCGTCCAAGCTGCTGTAAATATGCCTGCATAGCGGCATCCTGTGGCACTCGGTCTGTAAAGACTTCATTTGTCACAATCACCAAAGTGTCTAAATGGTTGTGCAGAGCTGCAATACCATCTAAAATTATCTCTGCCGGATGTGTTTGCTGTACACAAAATTGTTCGTTGGAGAGCAGATTACTGACACATTCCAATAGACCGCAGCCACCTGTTGGCAGGGATTGTGCAGTTTGCAGCAGATGGTCTGGTACTTCTATGGTTTGGAATCCCTTTCCAGTACGCTGTCTGCGATGCTGTGTTACTCGCTCTGCACACTCTGCATCCCATATCTGCATGGTTGCAAAATAGTAAAGCGGTGTCTGGCTTCGGTTCACAGCAAGCTGTTCCGCCAGCTGTGACTTTCCGCTGGCAGAACCACCCGAAATTAAAATCTGCATGACAGATCACCTGCTTCCTGCATACGTCTTTTTCGATAGACAATGCACTGTTCTGCAAACCGCTGTGGAACATGAGGATTGGATGGAAAATACCAATGCGGAAACCCCGCCAAAATAGAGCCCTGTTGCTGTATTTCCTGCCACTGTTTTCCGTTTGGACGTTCTGCTAAAAAAGCCGTTCCATTTTCCGTACTGTCTGCATAGTGAAAACTATGTGCCTGAATCCGTGTCCCTTTTTCTGCTAAAATGGTATCCTGCTGTGCAGTTAATGTAAGATATCCAAACCGGCAAAGCTGCTTCTGCATGGCAGCCGTACCGGAAAGCAGTTCTGCCATCGGGTAGGAGATACCAGCTGCATCAGAAATTGCTTGCAGCAAGTATAGAAATCCACCGCACTCTGCAAAAATCGGCAGGTTTTTCTTCGCAGCAGTTCTCAAACTTTGTATAAAAGAACGATTGCTGCTGAGCTGTGGCAAATATAGTTCCGGATAACCGCCGCCCAGATAGAGACCATCTAAATCTTCCGACAAGACAACATCTGTAAGAGGCGAAACGGAAACCAATTCTGCCCCGCATTCTCGTAGCATTTCTAAATTTTCCGCATAATAAAAACAAAAGGCAGCATCCTCTGCAATACCAAGTCGAAACGGTTCGGAATGGGGCAAAATTCTCTCTTTCAACGGCAGCGGAGGTGCTGTTGCTGCCAATTCTAATAATGCCTCCCATGCAATCGTTTTTTGTGCCGTATCAGCAAGCAGCTTTATTTTTTCATCCAACTGTGCAATTTCTGATGCGGTCAGCAGACCCAGATGACGGCTCGGCAACTGCACAGACGGCAATTCCGGTAAAAAGCCATATACCGGTAAACCGGTTTCTCGTTCAATGATTTCCTGATAATAGGATGCCATGCTGCTTCGGACACGATTCAATAGGAATCCTTTTATCAGATGATTCTGTTCCAGATGCAAAAAACCGTTACAAATCGCAGCGACAGAACGTCCCATTTTCTTCGGATTCACAACCAATACAGTTGGCGTTTGCAGCCATTGTGAAACAGTATAGGCACTGGCTTCTGACGTTTGTCCAATACCGTCATAAAACCCCATCGCCCCCTCTATTAAAGCAAGATCTTCGTGTTGTGCTGTTTGTGCAATCAGTTGCTGCATTGCATCTTGCTGTAAGAAAAAAGGATCGGTATGGTAAACAGGACGTCTTGTCACTTTTTCATGAAACATCGGATCAATGTAATCCGGTCCGCTTTTGTAACTCTGTACAGAAATATTTTTCTGACGAAACGCTGCCAACAAAGCCAACACCATGGTGGTTTTTCCGCTGTCGCTGCCAGTGGCACTAAGGAGCAGGCGAGGAACAGAAACAAATTTCTGCATGATCTCTTTCATCCTTCCCTGTTCTGTAATTTCGAAGTGAAAAAGCGACTCACATAAGATTGCAGCTGTTCTAATACAATTTTCTTCTGAGATGCAATATCATAAGCATACAGCAGAAAAAAGATTTCTGCATAAAAAGAATTTGCCGTTTCTTCTGCTGCCGTGATTCCCAGTTTTTGCATTAGCAGCGTACAGTCTGCAAGCGGTTGATGTAAAAAATAATCTGCATACTGCTGTTCCGCTGCTGGATTATGATAACGTTCCATATTAATCATTTGCCGAAATGCAGTACCAAAAGCGTTTTCTGTCCAAATAGAAAACCAGCTTATAATAGAGGCTTGTATGCTTTCCACCGTATCCATTTTTGCAATCATGGTCTTTGGCAAAACCGCTTCTGCCCGTTTCAGCAACGCTTCAAAAATGGCTTGCTTATTTTCATAATGCTTATAGAGTGCCGATTGTGTCAAGCCAAGTTCCCCCGCAATTTCTCTCACAGAAACAGCATCAAATCCTCTTTGGGAAAATTGTTTGAGAGAAACTTGCAGAATTTTTTCTTTCGTATGCAAAAAGGCTGTCCCTTTTATTGTTGCAGTAACATAGTGAATATTAGAAAAAGAAACAAGTTCACTGTTTTGCAAATACCGTTCCTGCATTTCCTCTGGAGAAAGCATCTCATAAATCAGAAAATGAGAGGCTTCCAATATTTTTGTTAAATGCATCGCATTGCTGCAAAATTGCATTGGTTCTCCGCTTGCTTCCGCCAATGCAAGCATCCGCCGTATTCGTATGGAGTTCGTTTGAAACAGATGTGCATCTGCATAATCAAAAACCAATGTACTGCCTTCTGCTGCGAAAGCAGAAATTTCAGTGAGCAGTCTTTCTATTTCTGTTTCTGTTAAATAATAGCTTACTCCTAACAAACTGAAAAATGTCTTTTGGGTCACATCAAACCCACACTGTACTAACTGCTGCTGCAAATGACCAGAACGAAAATCCACTGGCACAAAATGCAACTGAGAAGGAAGCGGCAATCCTGCTTGTAAAAGTCTCTGTTTTTTTTCATCTTGTGTTTCTGCTTGATCTACTTCAAAAACTGTGATTTTTTGTAGGTATTCCGGATGCCGCCATGCAAAAGTATCATACCCAGCTCCTAAAATCACATACTGTTTTGTACCAGTTTGGATTTCTGTTTGCAGACAATCTTCACAATATCGTGCACGCGCAACTGGAATCGGTGCCATCTGATTTTTTACAATTTCCCATACACAATCTCTTTGTGTCACCTGTGCATCTGATGCCATTCCAAAAAAAGCAGCACCGTCTTGCAACATATTCTGCATATCCTGATACTCTGTATTCTGAAATAGTTTCTTTGCAATTGCATCCTCAAAAGCAGGTTTCTTTGCATGTTCTGCATAATATGCTCTCGCAAAAGCAGACATTTTAGCGGTCATACTGGAAGATGTCTTTTTCATTTTCAAGCCCCTTTCTGATGGTGAACGTTTGTTCACTATCATTATAACAGACATCATGCAGTTTGTCAAGTAAAAATTTAAAAATCATACTCAAGAAACAGGTTCTAATATCCAACGCTGTAAGTCATCTCCAATATCGTTGCGAATGACAACATTTCCACTTGCATAAAAGCCTGTATCATAATTAGAACCTGTGGCTTGATTCCAAACAGACAGGCATGCACTGCGATTGGCACTGCAAGATAACAACATCGTTCCATCAGACTGTGGACTCAATACAAATGTTTGTGCTGGGGCATCTACTGGTCGATAAATTTCCACATTACAGCCGCTGGCAATTCCGCCGCCCAGTTTTACAATATCTACAACACGATTGGTTCCATCAGAAGAACACATTGCATATAACCGATATGTATTGCTGCTTGTATCGTAAGAAATGCGGAATTTTTGTGAAGCAGTCCCGTTTGCTGTGTCCTGAATCAAGTTTGTTCCATCAACATCCATACCACCTGCAACCGTCAAATACAGACCACTTCCAGCATTTCGCAAACGATAAACACCGCCATTGGTAACACCTAGCGTTTCTGTTTTCGACTGACTGGTACTATGCAAAACAACAGCCTGTTTTCCCATTTGTGTATATCGCTGTGCAACCAATTCCATATCATAGGAAACATTGCCCCTCAATGGGTCTGCAACCTGTACCGTTCCAGCAGATTTATTATATCCAGTCAAAACCAAACAATGCTCATTACTTTTCCATGTAACAGTTTCCCCATCTGGCGTGGTCCAGCTGCCGCCGGTTCCGGGTGCACACATATTCATTGTTCCCCAGAAAACAATGGGTCTACCTGCTGCTAAATATGGAAAAAGATCATAGAAAGAAGTCCCACTGATATTTTCTGCATAAGAAGCATTTTTCTGTGCGGTAAAATACGCATTTGCAGTCGCAACAATTGCTGGTGCATAACAACCATATCCATAGGAAGTCGTTGGATCCCCTGGAAATACATACTGAAAATCTGCACCATAATAAATATCATTCAACGTATAAAATACCATTTTTGGTAAATATATTTTGGCAATATTTGTTTTTTTCGCTGTAAATCCATCATAATTGAGTGCAATTGTCAATGCAGTTGCCTCACAACCAGTTGGCAAAGATGGCGATGCATTCTGCAAAATACAATTAACCGGAAGCTTTACAGAATTTGGCACAGCAGTCGTTGTGGTCGTAGTAGTGGTAGTAGTGGTTGTTTCAGTGGTAGTCGTTGTGGTTTCTTCCGGTACTGTTGTGGTATCCGGTACAAGTGTCAGATAATCCATCGAGCAGTAACCGTTCTTGCCCTCATACGTTACGGCTGCCCACGCTCCGTTTCCCATTGTCACAGTTACCGTTGCATTATTCGGAATCACTGTGATAACAGAAGAAGAGGTGGACGGATCGCTTCTCAGATTCAGAGCAGAAGCAGTTACAAGATAAGAACCTGCATAGCTGTCTGAAAAATCAGAAGGGATCACGACAGTTGTTGTATCCTGTGTGGTATCTTCCGTTGTGTCTGTTGTCGGCAAAGTGTTTTTTGTTGTCGTTTCTGTTGTAATTTCTGTACTGGTTTCTGGTAGCGTTGTTAGTTCTGGAACAGTTGTTGTTGTAACTGGATTCTGTTTCTCGTCCACATATTCGGAAAATGTTCCTGTTACTAAACAAGCTGCATGTTTTGCATAATACTCTAAAATCAAAACAGCGTCTTCTACACTGATTCTTGTATCATGGTCACAATCCAAACAGAAAAATTGCTGCGAAGAAAGATTTACTTCCAATCCAGCAGATTGTTTTGCGTAAATGGTCAATACAAATACTGCGTCCTCCACACTCACCGCACCATCTCCGTTTAAATCTCCCAATGTAATGGCTTCATCATCCAAACCTTCAGAGATGGTTTCTGTTGTTTCTACCGTTGTTTCTGTTGTGGTCGGTGCGGTGGTAGTTGTGGGTGATTCTGTTTCTTCTGTTGATGGTGTTCCTTCTGAAAGAATTTCTGCTGCGATCGGTTCTTCTACTGTCAAAGTTGTTACTGCATCCTCTGCAACTACTGATAGTCCACTTCCTGAAACAAGACAGCAGCAAGCTGTCAAAAAACCGATGATGCCATTCCATGTTTTATGTACTTTCATTATAAATCCCTCTATTTTATTTTCTATTTACTTTAAAATTCCCAGCTCTGAACTGGAAAAAAATTGTAGAAAAGCCTGCTCACTTTTTTCTGTTACTGCCATTTTCACCTTTTGTTTTGGTTGTACCATTCGTTTTTGATCTGTAAAGTAAAAGCAAATATTTGTATTTCCTGCATAGGCGGCTGCCGTTTGCAATGCTTGCTGCATACGCATTGTATCCGTAGAATCTAATTTTATACAAAACCGTCCTTGTTCCACCTGTTTTTGCAATTCTTCTAATGTCAAAATACTGTCACACAAAATGGAAACACCACTTTCTTTGATAGAAAGTGTTCCTTTGCACCACAAAATAGAATCTACCTGTAGCTTTTGTTGGACAGCACGAAAAACTGCTGGAAAAGCAATGCAATCAACTGCTCCTGTCAAGTCCTCCAATTGAAAGAAACACATTCGCTCATTGCTTTTTGTCAAATGTGCTTTCATTTGTTGCAATACACCAATGATGCAAATTTTCATTTGGTCAGGTGAGGAAGAAAGCACGGATGCGGTAGTTGTATGCAACAAACGACAAAGATACTGTACTGGCTGCAACGGATTCCCAGAAATATACATGCCAGTGACTTCGCGTTCCATATGCAGCAATTCTGTCTGAGAAAATTCTTCCACTGGCTCTGGCATTGGTTCCTGCCAGCTGCTTGTTGATACCATACCAAATAGCTGCATTTGTCCTGTTAATTGGGAGGCAGCCATTTCTTTTACAGATGATAAAATTTGTTCATATTGTTGAAGCATTTGCCGCCGATTCCATCCCAATCCATCCAGTGCACCGCTTTGAATCAGACTTTCTAAGGCTCGCTTATTCAATTCGATTCCCTGCATTCGCTGACAAAAATCATACAAGTTTTTGAACAAGCCATTTCTCTGCCGTTCCCGTTCCAGCTTTTCAATCAAAGCCACGCCAACATTCTTGACCGCAGACAACCCAAAGCGAATGCCTTTTTTGGTACAGGTAAAAACTGCATGACTTTCATTGATGTGTGGCGGCAATACCGCTACGCCTGCTTTTTGACATTCTGAGATATAGGACAGAAGTTTCGGAAAATCCCCTATCACACTGGTCATCAACGCTGCCATATAGGCAGAAAAATAATGACATTTCAGATAAGCTGTTTGATATGCCAGATAAGCATAGGCAACTGCATGAGATTTATTGAATGCATAAGAGGCAAAACGGCTGATTTCATCAAAAATAGATTCTGCTACTTCTTTTGGAACACCATTTTGAATGGCTCCGCAGCAGACATCTTCTAAACCATATAGAAAGATCTCTCGTTCCTGCTCCATTACCGCCTGATCTTTTTTAGACATCGCTCGTCTGACAATATCGGCTCTGCCATAAGAATACCCCGCCAGTGCTCGGCAAATTTCCATGACTTGTTCTTGATAGACCATACAACCATATGTTACTTCTAAGATTGGTTTTAATGAAGGATGTGCATAAGAAATTGTATCAGGATGTTTGCGATTCTCCAGATACTGTGGGATGGAATCTCTTGGCCCCGGACGGTATAAAGAAAGGGCTGCTGTCAAATCTTCCAGTTGTTCCGGCTGCATTTGCAATAACACATGACGCATACCGGCACTTTCAAATTGAAATACGCCCATCGTGTCACCCTTTGCCATCATACGATATACTGCCGCATCATCAATTGGAATGTGATGAATCGAAAATTCTGGTTCTGCTTCATGAATCATCCGAACGCAATCTCGAATAATCGTCAGATTTCGCAAGCCTAAAAAGTCAAACTTGACTAATTTCAGATATTCTAATGTACCCATTGGATACTGCGTTACAATGGTATCATCATTTTTTTGCAGCGGCACCATTTCTAATAATGGGACAGCAGAAATAATGACGCCAGCTGCATGCGTAGAGGTATGTCGTGGCATCCCCTCTATTTTTTGTGCCATATCCAACAGCTTTTTGACATTGCTGTCTGTTTGATAAAGTTGCTGCAACTCCATTTCCCCTGGGGCTGCCATCGTTTCTGCAATGGTACGATGTGGATCGATTTTTTTTGCAATACGATCACAGAGGGCATAGGGAAGATTCAATGCTCTTCCGACATCTCGTACCGCTCCTCTGGCTTTCATCAAGTCAAATGTAATGATTTCTGTTACACGATCTGCTCCGTATTTTTGAATCACATATTCTTTTACTGCTTGTCTGCCCTCAATACAGAAATCAATATCAAAATCTGGCATATTCACACGTTCCGGATTTAAAAACCGTTCAAACAATAAATGATAGGCAATCGGGTCAATCTCTGTGATTCCCATACAATAAGCACAAAGACTCCCAGCTCCCGAACCTCTGCCCGGTCCAACCGGAATTTGATGCTGCTTTGCAAAATTCACATAATCCCATACAATCAGAAAGTAATCCACATAATTCATCTGTGTGATGACATCCATTTCATGCTGTAGTCGCTTCTGAACATGCTCCGGCACAGGCGTTCCATATCGTTTCTGCATCCCTTTTTGACAAAGGTCAGCAAATAACGCAACATTATCTGTCACACCATCCATAAAAAAGGATGGTAAATGCAGCTTCTCAGTTTCAAATGTCACATGACAACGATCTGCAATTCGCTTGGTATTTATAATTGCCTCTGGCATAGCAGAAAATAGCTGCTGCATTTCCTGTGTACTTTTCAGGTAAAATTCATTTGTTTCAAACCGCATTGCTGTGGGATCGTCTATCGTTTTACCAGTTTGAATACAGAGTAAGACCTGCTGCATTTCTGCCTCATCCTGTGTCAGATAATGAGCATCATTGGTAGCCACCAAGGAGATTCCCGTTTCTTGTGAAAGCTGATAGAGCAGTGGCAATATCGTCTTCTGTTCTTGCAAACCGTGATTCTGCACTTCTAAATAATAATTGTCCTTGCCGAATAGTGCCTGATACCGCAGTGCGGTCTGTTTTGCCTGTTCATAGTTTCCAGCAAGCAGCAACTGCGGCACTTCGCCAGCTAAACAAGCAGACAGACAAATTAAACCCTCGTGATACTGCGAAAGCAATTCCCAGTCTACACGGGGTTTTTGATAAAACCCTTCTAAGCACGCTTGTGAAACAAGCTTTACCAAGTTCCGATAACCAGTCTGATTTTCACACAGCAGAACAAGGTGATATCGTTTTCGATCCAATGCCTGCACACGGTCGAAACGTGTACGGCTGGCAACATAGACCTCACAGCCAATAATAGGATGTAATCCTACTTTTTTGGCTGCTCTGTAAAATGAAACAGCCGCATATAAATTCCCATGATCTGTCAAAGCAATGGCAGTTTGTCCCATCGCTTTGACCTGCTCCATCATCTCTGGAATCCGACAAGCCCCATCCAGTAAACTATAAACACTATGTACATGCAAATGTACAAATTCATCTTGTTTGATCTCCGGCATGAAAATGCAACTCCTTTGCCAGAAGGGATAATTTTTGGAATCGATGATTGACGCCGGAACGTCCAATTGGCGGCTGTAACAATTCTCCAAGTTCTTTCAAGCTCAATTCCGGATTTTCTAACCGTAGTTCTGCCAATGCTTTTAAATCCGGCGGCAGTGTATCCAATCCCTTTTTTTCTGCAATCCAGAGAATTTCTTCTGTTTGTCGCATGGCAGCAGATACCACTTTATCAATATTAGCAGCATCACAATTCCGTACACGATTTGCTTTATTTCGCATGTCTTTTTTGATTTTGATATTCATTAAATCAAGCGTACATTGTTGTGCTCCCATAAAGGTCAGAATATCTTCAATCTGTTCGCTATCTTTGATATACAGCACAAATGTCTGCTTTCGTTGCAAAATATGCCCCTTAATCCCCAGCAACTGGTTCAGGAAAATACAAAGATCATTGCAAAGTGTTGCGGTTGGTGTGACAAATTCGAGATGATAGGATTTATTCGGATCCATAATACTCCCACATGTTAAAAATACTCCGGCAAAAAATGCCGGCATACTATTTTGAACAATATTGCAAAGGTTAATCTGCCGATCATCTAAATGAATATGATAACGGTTACAAATCGTAGCAATCTGCTGTTCGTTCTGTAAAGAAAGACTATAAAGTCCACCTCTTCCTCGTTCTAATGTCACTGCTTCTGGCGAAAAGGAAAATACAGTATGCATCAACTTGGGAAACAATATCGCAACTGTTTCACTTTCACTTTGAAAACAGATACGCTGCGGTGTAAAAGTACGACTGTACAACAGCATTCCGTACAAACAGGAAAAAGATTGATCCTTATCTAAAATGGTATTTTGCAATGCCTGTCGGACATCCTGCGAAAAGGACATAACAAGATCTCCTTTCATTTTTGCTTGATATGACAGTACAAATGAGCAGTGTCCTCCTTTCTTCTATCACTACAAGTTATAGCGTAAAATGTCACAAATCCGTTCAGAAAAATTTCTTATTGGAGAAGAAACAACTTGTATAGAAAGAAAAATGGTTCTCTGCTCCTATTCTCTGTCTATCTCATATTCTAATAAAAAACACCGCCCTGCTTTTGTCGCAAGGCGGTGCGTCATTCAATGCCTCAGGGACGATCTTTTCCAATATCTCGATGCTGTTTAATCACATGCATCCCCTTTTCAGTGAGATAGTCGCCAATCAATTCGGTAAACGTAATAGAACGGTGTTTGCCACCCGTACAGCCAAAGGCAATGACCAATCGACTTTTTCCTTCTTTGATATAAAGTGGAATCAAGAAGTCTAGCAAATCTTCTATTTTTTGCAGCAAAACTTTAGATTGTTCAAATTGCATCACATAATCTCTGACACAAGCATCGCAGCCTGTATGATGCCGCAATTCCTTAATATAATAGGGATTCGGCAGACAACGAACGTCAAATACCAAATCAGACTCTGTGGAAACACCATATTTGAATCCAAACGAAGTAACCTTAATCGAAAGAGAATCCGAACGGTTTTCCAAGAAGGTTTCTCGGATTTGTTCTTTCAACTGTGAGACAGAAAGATAGGAAGTTTCAATATAATAATCTGCAACAGCCTTTAATCGAAGCAATTGTTCCCGTTCAAATGCCAACGCCTGATGCAGACAACCATTAAACCGTTCATCCAACGGATGTTTCCGTCTGGTTTCCTTATAGCGTTTGATCAGTACTTCATCATCTGCCTCAATATAGAGCAATTTCACATGCAGATCTTTTTGTTCCTTTAACCGGCAGACACAGTCATAGGCATCTGCAAACATCTCCCCAGAACGTAAATCCGCAGCAATTGCAATCTTTTCCAGCTTATTTTCTGACTCTCTGCAAATTTCCACAAAACGATGAATCAACTGCGGTGGTAAATTATCAATACAATAATAACCAATATCCTCCATCACGTCCATGACAACGGATTTTCCAGAACCTGACATACCTGTTACTACTACGACCTGCATATGTTTTCCCTCCTATTATTTTAAAATCACGGGTTCTAATTCCAAACAGTAGCCGGTTTTTTCTTTTACCGTTTCTATCACGAAATCACATAATTCCAATACGTCCCGACAAGTTGCGTGTCCAGTATTGACCACAAAACCAGCATGCTTGACACTCACTTGGGCATCACCAACACTTGCTCCCTTTAATCCACACTGATCAATTAAAAAAGAAGCATAGCTGCCAACTGGTCGTTTAAATGTACTTCCAGCACTCGGCAATTCCAACGGCTGTTTTGCAATCCGCTGATTCTTTAATTTCTGCATTTCTTCCCGAATCGCAGCATAACTGCCCTTTTCCAAATGCAATGTGACTCCCGTTACAATTTTTTTTGTGCCGGAAAACATGCTATGGCGATAGGAAAACTGTAATTCTTCCAGCGTTGCGGTTTGAAATATACCGTCTTCATCAAGATATTCAACTGTCTGTACGACATCTTTCATCTCGCCGCCGTATGCACCGGCATTCATATAAACCGCTCCGCCAATCGTCCCCGGAATTCCAGCAAGACATTCCATACCAGTCAAACAGGATTCCAATGCAAACTTGCCAACAGATGATAATGTCGCTCCTGCTTCACAAAAAACAGTCGTCTCATCCAATAATTGTACACAAGAAAACGCTCTGCCAAGCTGTAGGACAATCCCATTATAGCCCTCATCAGCCGCCAAAATATTACTGCCATTTCCCAGTATCATCCACGGAAGTCCCTGTTCCTGACAGCATCGTAAAACAGCTTGCAGGCCCTCTCGGCTGCTGATTTGTATCATTGCCTGACAAGCTCCGCCAATTCGGAATGTCGTATGCTTTGCCAGCGGTTCCTGCAGCAAAATACTGCACTGATGGGATTTACAACATTCTGTAATGGATTCTAATTCCTGCATGTCATTCTCTCCCTATTTGATCATTAAAATGCATCGTAATCCTTAATCACTTCTTTTGATTCCATATCCAAACCCAAATGATCCAACAAATCAGAAGCGGCATTATACCCCATCTTCTTCTGTCGATTGTTCATAGCAGCAACTTCCAAAATCACTGCCAGATTTCTGCCAGGTCGTACCGGAATCGTCAAAGATGGCACTTTTACACCAAGTAGAGAGACATACTGTGTATCCACACCCATCCGGTCATAGATTTTTTCTGGATTCCACTGTTCCATCTCTACAATCAATTCAATTTTTTCTGTATTCTTAACAGCACCAATACCAAACAGACGACGTGCATTGATAATGCCAATACCACGCAGTTCCAAAAAGTGCCGAATGTTATCCGGTGAACTACCAACCAAACTGATGTTGGAAACTTTTCTGATTTCTACCGCATCATCTGCAACCAAGCGATGCCCACGCTTTACCAATTCAATTGCAGTTTCGCTCTTTCCAACACCACTTTCACCTGTAATAAATACACCTTCGCCATAAATCTCAATCAAAACACCATGTCTTGTGATACGTGGTGCAAGATTTAAATTTAAAAAAGCAATCAAACCAGCAATGAAATTAGAAGTACTCTCTTTGCTACGAAGCAATGGTACGGAATATTTCTTTGCAAGATCCAGCATTTCTTCAAAATACGGCAACTCTCTGGAAATGACCAGTGCTGGAATCCGCTGTGAAAACAACATATCCAACCGCTGTATTCTGGTTTCCTCATCAATGGTAGAAAGATAGGCAAATTCCATTTTGCCGATAATCTGAATCCGCTCTGGATTGAAATACTCATAAAACCCCATCAGCTGCAAACCCGGACGGGTTACATCTGCTTCATCAATCTGAATCTCAGCAGCATCCTTCGGGGTATAAATGGTTTCCAGTTTAAATGCTTCGATAATTTTGTCCAGTGAAATTGTAAATTTGCCTGCCATTGTCCTCGACTCCTTTTTTATCCATTCTGTTCAATTCTATTTTGTCCTGTTTTTATCATTCCATATCCAATACAACTGTCATATTTCCAGTTGCAGCCTCTACCATAGCATCTGCCAATGCCACCATAGCATCATTGCGATTTTCTCCAAAATAATCGTCTACGTCAATAAAGTCTCGATCTGACTCATAGAAAGATGGATATACAAAATTTTGACAAATCGCAGCGGAAAATCCAGCATTTTCTAATTCTTGTATCATTGCAGTCATATAGGAAACCGTTTTACTACTATATGGCGACATCCATGGTTTTCCGCCTTTTTCCGGAGAATTATCCAGCCATCTACCAGTGCCGTCTGCTAACTGAATTCCAGCATCCCGATGCAATTCTGGAAATTGGCAATCGTCCAGTACACTAATCAGGGCATAGACAGAAAATCCTTCTTCCTTAGCAATGCTGACAATCTCAGACGCTGTCAAAGAGCCATCACAAATTCCCATACCGGCAACATAGGAAATATTAGACGCATAGTTCAATAACCCACCTTCCAGTTTCATTGGCACAACAACGGCTTTTACATTTGCATTGTTGCCCTTTACCTGCTTTAAGGCAGAAACAAAAGCATCTTTGCTTTCCAGAACAGAAGCAGACAACCATTCTGCTGTATCGGCTTCTGTAAAGTTTGACAGAGACACACCATTCTTTGCAGCAACTTCTGTTGTAACCGCTTGTGTGGTCGTATTCTGTTCGCTCTCTGTTTGCTTTGTGGTTGCAGCAGTACTTTTCTTTTCCGTTTCTGCCGTAGTGACCGTACTTGTTTGAACAGCGGTTTTTGTTGTGGTAGATGCGGTCGTTTTTGCTATTGTATCGGTTTCTATTGCACTCCCAGAAGCCAATAGCGTCGTTACTGTTGCAGAAAAATCTGTTGAAATGCCGTCAGAAGATGTCGTGGTCACAGTTGCATTCATCTGCAAATCCGCATTGTTTTCTACAGAAGAACCGTCATCAATGAATGGTTTGGCAACACTGTACCCAACAAATCCAACCAGCCCAGCTGCTGCAATCATCACAACAGCTGACAATACATTATGTGCGGTTGCAGACTTCATTTTTCCTGTTTTCACTTTGTATATTTTGGGTGATTTTCTTTTCATATTGGTTCTCTCCTATTTCTTCTCTCTATTCTATGTATGTTTTTTGAGATTCATTTCTTATTTTCTGACAGTTGATGCAGAAAATCAATGACCATCTTGGGGTTTTCCTGTCGGAACAGATAACTCCCTACTACCAGATTATCTGCACCAGCTTCTACCGCTGCGGGTGCTGTTTCTGCATTGATACCACCGTCCACCTGAATGATTGTATGCAGCCCCTGTTCTTTTGCTGCACGATGCAAAAATCGAACTTTTTCCAGCATATCCCAGAGAAATGCCTGTCCACCGAATCCTGGCTCTACGGTCATCACTAATACCATTTCTACAGAGGGCAAATAGGGTAAAACCGCTTCTGCTGGTGTCATAGGCTTGATTACAATCCCAGCTGGAATCCCACAAGCATGAATGGCATCAATCGTTTTTTGCGGATCGCTTTCACTTTCCAAATGAAAGGTAATTCCATTCGCACCAGCGTGTGCAAATCTTGCTGCATATTGCAATGGATCTGCAATCATCAGATGAATATCCAGAAATAAATCGGTCTTTTTCCGGATTGCAGATAATACTGGAATGCCAAAAGAAATATTATTTACAAACCTGCCATCCATTACATCAAAATGCAGCATATCTGTACCACTTTGCTCCAACATATGTACCACTGCTTCTAAATTACACATATCTGCACTCAGAATAGAGGCAGATGTTTGAATTGTCCGCATTGAAAAAATCGCCTCGCCTTATGAAAAACTAAGTATAGAACACGTTGCAGCTGTATGCTGTCTGTCTGCAAAAACGGACTGCTGCTTCATTCGATTCTTATTTTATTATATCGAAATTTTCTCCTTCCGTCAAGGCTTTTTTCCGTTCTTTCCGAAATCTTCTGGATTCTATCTGTTTTTCAGGAAAAGAATCAAAAAAGATATTAAATTGTCATAAAAGGACTGGACTTTTCTATCTGAAAATTGTATAATAAAAATAGCATTTTTATCTATGGGTGCATCTGTCACAAAAAACATACGCAGATGACTTTAGTGTATGACGAAAAAGCCCTTTTTGCTGCAATTGAACAAATTTGGAGATGAGAAAATGGAACGACATGTCCTTGTAATGGATTATAATACCACATTTGGTCGTGCTGTTTTGGCACACTATAATGGCGAACGTCTGCAATTAGAAGATGTTCATCGATTTGAAAATGAACCGATTCGCATTGGAAACACTGTTTTCTGGGACATCTTGCGTCTATTGCATGAATTGAAAACAAGTCTGTTGCGTGCCAACTTTATCAGTGAATTGGAAAGTCTTGCGATTGATACATGGGGCAGCGATTATGGTTTTCTGTTGACAGATGGCACATTGCTCTGCAATCCGCAGCGTGGACAAGAAATGCAGACAGAAGAACAACAGGCAGCATTACAGCATTGTTCCGCTGCAACGCTCTATAAAAAAACTGGAAGACTACCCACGGCTTCCAGTTCCCTATTTCAGCTTTTCACACAAAATCAAAAACAGCCGGTTCTGTTTTCACTCGCCGGAACTATACTGCCGATTGCTGATTTACTCGCTTATTTTTTGACTGGCGTTGCTACAACAGATGCAGCATCTGCAAGTACTACACAATTGTACAATATCACTGAAAAAACATGGGACAGCACACTTTGTAAACAGTTTTCCATTCCAAAAACCATTCTGCCAGAAATTGTTCCCTGTGCTTCCTGTAAAGGAACACTGACACCGGCTGTTTGTCAGGAACTCAGCATTCCATCTGCAAAAGTTCTTTCCGTTTGCGGAAAAGATACACAATGTACTGCCTTAGCAGTTCCTGCTGAACCAGACCAACCATTTTTATTCCTACAATGTGGAATTTCTACACTGTTTGGAACAGAACTACAAGAACCCATTTTAACCAAACAGGCGGCTTCTCTCGGATTCTCCAATCTAACTGGCTACGGCAATACTGTGACATTCCAAAAACGGATTGCAGGGTTATTTCTGATTCAGGAAACCAGAAGATACTATCGGGAACAGGGTGAAAATTACAGCTATGCCAAACTAGTGTACTGACATGATGATATATGAACTAAAATTGTATGTATTAAAGCTCAG